>JAEYPG010000394.1 GCA_023410975.1 Pseudomonadota bacterium | reverse complement strand
GCCGCAGCACGAAGGCCTCGTCATGCCCGGGCGGCTGCGCCAAGTCCTGGGAGCGCATCACGTCGCCGATGAGGTGGTAGCTGTGCCAGGCAGCGCGCAGCCGCGCGTCGTGGCGGTAGTCCTCGGCCAGCCGCGCCGCGGCAGCGTCGTCGAGCTCGCCATCCATGAGCGCCGACAGCGCCTGCTTAGGTTGCGATGGATCGTGTCGGTCATCAGGCATCTGGAACTCCATGGCTGCACTCGCGCACTCGGTATGGGGCCCTACCAGCGTTCGTCGCCGCGCGTGCCCAGCAAGGGGCGCAGGCGCTGCGCAATGGCTTCGCGCGCGCGGAAGATGCGCGAACGCACGGTGCCGATGGGGCAGTTCATCACTTCAGCGATCTCTTCGTAGCTCAGCCCCTCGATCTCGCGCAGCGTGATGGCCTGGCGCAGGTCTTCCGACAGGGCATCGATCGCAGCATTGACCGTAGCGGCCACTTCCTTACTGGCCAGCACCGCTTCCGGGGTCTCGCCGTCGCTTAGTTCGTTCTCGACGCGGGAAGTTTCCTCCCCGTCGTCCGCCGGCGCGTAAGCCGCCTCGGGCACCAGCGGATCACGCTTGAGCTCCACCAGCGCCTTCTTGGCGGTATTGACCGCAATGCGGTAGAGCCAGGTGTAGAAGGCGCTGTCGCCCCGGAACTGCGGCAGCGCGCGGTAGGCACGGATGAACGTTTCCTGCGCTATGTCGGCCACCAGGTCGGTGTCGCGCACCATGCGGCCGATAAGTCGCTCCACGCGGCGCTGGTACTTGATCACCAGCAATTCAAAAGCGCGCTGGTCCCCGCGCTTGACGCGCTCGACCAGCAGGGCGTCGGCTTCGGCACTCATGGCGTCAGACGTCCTGCCCCGGCACCCCGGCCGCGGCGTTCGCGGCTGCGCCGCGCGCGTACAGCGCACAGCGCAGCGCGTGCCAGTGCGGACGGTGGCGCGCCTGCGACAGCGCCAGCCAGTGTCCGCGCACGTCGCCCCGCGCGGCCCTGAAGCGCAGCAGCAGCCAAGCGCCCAAGTCGATCATCAACTGCACCCGACCCGCGTGCGGCGCGCTCTCGCCGCGCGCAAGCAGCCACCACTGAGTACCGTCCCAGGCCAGCGCACAGGCCGCGACGCTGCTGCGGCGCCACAGCAGCCCCGCCACGAGCAGCGCCACGACCACCGCGGCGCCCAGGGCGGCCAGCGGGGGCGCCTGCAGCCACAGGGCAAGCCACATCAGCGGCGAGGCCGCCGCCGCGGCACCCAAAAGGCAAAGGCCGACACGCCAAGACGTGTCGGCCTCCAGGCACAGGTGAACGGCCGGGGCCGTGCGCATGCCACGCGGGACTCGGGCAACGCTGATCAGGCGCGGCGGAACACCAGCGTACCGTTGGTGCCTCCAAAGCCGAAGTTGTTCTTCACTGCCACATCGATCTTCATCGACCGCGCCTCGTTGGCGCAGTAGTCCAGGTCGCACTCCGGGTCCTGGTTGAAGATATTGATGGTCGGCGGCGAGATCTGGTTGTGCAGCGCCAGCACGGTGAACACCGACTCCACGCCGCCGGCGCCGCCGAGCAGGTGGCCGGTCATCGATTTGGTCGAGTTCACAACCAGCTTCTTGGCGTGGTCGCCGAAGGCCAGCTTGATGGCGTTGGTCTCGTTCTGGTCACCCAGCGGTGTCGAGGTGCCATGCGCGTTGAGGTACTGCACGTCCTCGGGGTTGATGCCGGCGTTGCGCAGCGCGGCCTTCATCGAGCGCTTGGGACCGTCGACGTTGGGCGCCGTCATGTGGAAGGCGTCGGCGCCCATGCCGAAGCCCGAGAGCTCGGCATAGATCCTGGCGCCACGCTTCTTGGCGTGTTCGTACTCTTCCAGCACCAGCACGCCCGCGCCTTCGCCCAGCACGAAGCCGTCGCGGTCCTTGTCCCAGGGGCGCGAGGCCGTCTTGGGATCGTCGTTGCGGGTGGACAGCGCGCGCGCCGCGGCAAAGCCGCCCACGCCCAGGGGCGACACGGTGCTCTCGGCACCGCCGGCCACCATCACGTCGGCATCGCCGTACTCGATCAGGCGCGCGGCCTCGCCAATGCAGTGCAGCCCGGTGGTGCAAGCGGTGACGATGGCCAGGTTGGGCCCCGTGAACCCGAATTGGATCGACACGTGGCCCGAGATCATGTTGATGATCGAGGCCGGCACGAAGAACGGGGAGATGCGCCGTGCGCCGCGCTCCCGGTAGTCCTGGTGCGTCTGCTCGATCATCGGCAGCCCGCCGATGCCCGAACCCACCATCACGCCGATGCGCTCGGCGCTTTGCTCGTTGAGCTCATCACCGGTGGGCAGCCCGGCATCCTTCACGGCCTGGATCGACGCCGCCATCCCGTAGTGGATGAAGGTGTCCATGTGGCGCGCTTCCTTGCCGGGGATGTAGTCCTCCACATTGAAGCCGCGCACCTCGCCTGCGAAGCGGCAGGACAGCGCCGACGCGTCGAACTTCGTGATGTGGTCGATGCCCGAACGGCCGGCGATGAGGTTGGCCCAGCCTTCGGCCACCGAGTTGCCGACCGGGCTGATCAGCCCCAGCCCGGTGATGACGACGCGACGTCGGCTCATGCTCCGTTCAGCCCTTGTAGTTCTTGCTGGCGTAGTCGATCGCCAGCTGCACCGTGGTGATCTTCTCGGCCTCTTCGTCCGGAATCTCGATGCCGAACTCGTCTTCCAGAGCCATCACCAGTTCCACCGTGTCGAGCGAGTCCGCGCCCAGATCAGCCACGAAAGCCTTCTCGTTGGTGACGTCGGGTTCGGGCACGCCGAGCTGCTCGGCAATGATTTTCTTGACACGTACTTCGATATCGCTCATTGACTCCTCCAAGAGGGGATTGCTCAAACGGCCCGGATTCTACGCGTCCGAGGGGGTCGGCCCCCTTGACGCCCCGGCGGGCCCACTCGGTGCTATTCAGTGCATGAACATGCCGCCGTTGACGTGCAGCTCGGTGCCGGTGATGTAAGCCGCCTGCGGCGAGGCCAGGAAACAAACGGCATCCGCGATCTCTTGCGGCTGTCCCAGGCGGCCCAGCGGGATCTGCTGCAGCAGCGCGGCTTTCTGCGCCTCGGGCAGCACTTCGGTCATGTCGGTGGCGATGAAGCCCGGGGCCACGCAGTTCACCGTCACGCCGCGGCTGCCGAGCTCGCGCGCCAGCGCGCGCGTCATGCCTGCCACACCGGCCTTGGCCGCGGCGTAGTTGGCCTGCCCAGGATTGCCCGAGGCGCCCACTACCGAGGTGATGTTGATGATGCGGCCATAGCGCTGCTTCATCATCGGGCGCATCACGGCGCGGCTCAGACGGAACACCGCCTTAAGGTTCGTGTCGAGCACGGCGTCCCAGTCGGCGTCCTTCATGCGCATGGCCAGCTGGTCGCGCGTGATGCCGGCGTTGTTGACCAGCACGTGCAGGGCCCCCTCGGCCTTGACGAGGGTCTCGATCGCAGCGTCCACGCCGGCGGCGTCATTCACGTCCAGTGCAATGCCGCGGCAGCCGGGGAAAGCCGCCAGCGCCTCGGAGATCGCCTGGGCGCCGGACTCGGTCGTGGCGGTGCCGATGACTTTCATGCCGCACTGCGCCAGCGCCAGCGCGATGGCACGGCCGATACCGCGAGAGGCGCCCGTGACCAGAGCGACTTGTTCGTTGAGAGCCGGTGCGCTCATGCCAGGAATCCTTTCACCTCGGCCAGCGTGGCCGGATCGAACAACGCCGCACCCTGCAGCTCAGCGTCAATGCGCTTAACCATGCCCGCGAGCACCTTGCCCGGGCCGCACTCGACCACGTGCGTGATGCCGCGGCTCTTGAGAGCCTGCACCACTTCCACCCAACGCACCGGGCCGAAGGCCTGGCGGTAAAGCGCGTCGCGGATGGCCTCGGGCTCCACGGGGGAAGCCACGTCGATGTTGTTGACCACGGGGATCGCGGGCACGGCCAACGCCATGCTGGCCAGCTTCTCGCGCAGCCGCTCGGCCGCGGGCTTCATCAGGCTGGAGTGGAACGGCGCGGACACCGGCAGCGGCAGCGCGCGCTTGGCGCCCTTGGCCTTGAGCACCTCGCAGCCCTTTTCCACACCGGCCTTGGAGCCGGCGATCACGGTCTGCTTGGGGTCGTTGAAATTGACGGCTTCCACCACTTCGACGCTGGCCGCGGCGGCCTCGGCGCAGCCTTCGCGCACCGACTGCGCGTCCAGGCCCAGGATGGCGGCCATGGCGCCGGTGCCCACGGGCACGGCTTCCTGCATCGCCTGCGCGCGCAGCCGCACCAGCGGCAGCGCATCAGCCAGCGTCAGCGCCCCGGCGGCAACCAGCGCCGTGTACTCGCCCAGCGAGTGGCCGGCCAGCGCCTGAGGCTGTGCGCCGCCCTCGGCCAGCCAGGCGCGCCAGCAGGCAATGCCGGCGGTGAGCATGACGGGCTGCGTGTTGGTGGTGAGGTCGAGCTCGGACTTGGGCCCTTCGTGGATCAGGCGGGCGACGTCCTCGCCCAACGCCTGCGAAGCCTCTTCGAGCGTGCTGCGCACGGCCGGGTGGTCGCCCCAGGCGTCAAGCATGCCCACGGCCTGCGAGCCCTGTCCGGGAAACACGAAAGCGAACGAAGTCATCACGAAAAGCGGAGTGAGTACGGAAAGCTGGCGTGGCTCAAAAATCGATCAACACCGCGCCCCACGTGAAGCCGCCGCCCACGCCTTCGAGCATGAGCGTGTCGCCACGCCGGATGCGGCCGTCGCGCACGCCGGCGTCCAGCGCCAGCGGAATGGAGGCGGCCGAGGTGTTGCCGTGCTGGTCCACGGTGACGATGACCTTGTCGGCCGGCAGCTTCAGCTTGCGGGCCGTGCTGTGCATGATGCGGATGTTGGCCTGGTGCGGGATGAGCCAGTCGATATCGGCTTCGACCCGGCCGGCCTTGGCCAGCACGGAGTGCGCCACCTCAGCCAACACGCTCACCGCGAGCTTGAACACCGCCTGGCCGTCCATCTTGAGCAGCGGGTCGCCAAGCACCTGGCCGCCTGCAACCGTACCCGGCGTGCACAGGATGTCGGCATGGCGCCCATCGGCATGCAGCTCGCTAGCCAGGATGCCGGGGCGCTCGCTGGCCTCCAGCACCACGGCGCCGGCGCCGTCGCCGAACAGCACGCAGGTGGTGCGGTCGTTGAAGTCCAGGATGCGCGAGAACACTTCGGCGCCGATCACCAGCGCCCGCGTGGCGCTGCCGGCGCGGATCATCGCGTCCGCAATGGACAGGCCGTAGACGAAGCCCGAGCACACGGCCTGCACGTCGAAGGCCGCGCCACCGTGGATGCCGAGCTTGCGCTGCACCAGGCACGCCACCGAGGGGAAAACCATGTCCGGCGTGGACGTCGCGACGATGACGAGGTCGACCTGCGCGGCTTCCAGTCCGGCGGCCTCAAGCGCATGGCGCGCGGCCTGCGCGGCGAGGTCGCTGGCATTGACGCCGGGATCCACGAAATGGCGCGCACGGATGCCGGTACGCTCGACGATCCAGTCGTCGGAGGTCTCGATGCCGCGCTCGGCGAGCTGGTGCACCAGGTCGTCATTGGTGAGCCGCCGAGGTGGCAGCACGCTGCCGGTGCCGGCGATGCGGGAGTAGCGGAAGGCGTTGGAAGTCATGCAGCGTGAACCGCCGGGCTTGGCGCGACTGCGGTCGCGGCCTGCAGCGTGCCGAGGATGCGGTCGTGAACCCGGTCCAGCAGCCGGTTGCGGGCGGCATCATAAGCGCGCGCCAGGGCATTCTCGAAGGCGAAGGCATCGGCCGAGCCGTGGCTCTTGAACACCAGCCCGCGCAGCCCCAGCAGTGCCGCGCCGTTGTAGCGCCGGTGATCCACCCGTGCCTTGAAGTGATTGAGCACTGGCAGCGCCGCCAGCGCGGCCAGTCGCGTGAAGGCGTTGCGCGTGAACTCCTGGCGGATGAACTCCGCCAGCATCGCTGCCAGGCCTTCGGAAGCCTTGAGCACCACGTTGCCCACGAAACCGTCGCACACGACGAGGTCGGTGGTGCCCTTGAAAATGTCGTTGCCTTCGACGTTGCCGTAGAAGTTGAGCTGGCCTGCGGCAGCCGCCGCGCGCAGCAGCTCGGCGGCCTGCTTGATGGTGTCGCTGCCCTTGATGGCTTCCTCGCCAATGTTGAGCAGCCCCACCGTGGGCTCTTGCTTGCCTTCCACCGCCGACACCAGCGCGCTGCCCATGACGGCGAACTGCAGCAGGTGTTCCGCGGTGCAGTCCACGTTGGCGCCCAGGTCGAGCACCGTCGTGTAGCCGTCGCGCCGGTTGGGCAACACGGTGGCGATGGCCGGACGATCGATGCCCTGCAACGTCTTAAGCACGTAGCGCGCCACGGCCATGAGCGCGCCGGTGTTGCCCGCGGAAACGCAGGCGTCGGCCCGCGCGCCCTGCCCCTCGGTCGCTTTGAGCAGCGAGATGGCCACGCGCATGGACGAATCCTTCTTGCGCCGCAGCGCCACCTCGACCGTGTCGTCCATGGTGACGACTTCGGTAGCGGCCACGAGCGTGCAGCGCTCCCAGTTCCGCGCGGGGGCCAGTGCCTGTTCAGTGCCCACGAGCAGCAACTCGGCATCCGCGTGCCTGCGCAAAAAAGCTTGGCAGGCCGGCAACGTGACGGCAGGTCCGTGGTCGCCGCCCATGCAATCGACGGCCAGACGCACCCGGTCGAGTGCGGCGTGAGACGATGGGGACACGAGAGGATCCAGAAACGACGCCTGTGTGCTGGAAAGCGATGTCGCCGAGAACGGCAAGCGCAATGCCAGCGGGCATAGGAATGCCCGGCGGCACTGGACGCACCAGCCGGGCAGACAGCAAGCGAAACCGATGCGGCGGCTGGATCAGCCAGCCGCGCGCTTCAGGTTCAGGCGTCGGACTTGGTAGCGAGCACCTTGCGCCCACGGTAGAAACCGTTGGGGCTGATGTGGTGACGCAGATGCACTTCGCCGGTGGTGGGCTCGACTGCCGTGCCCGGCTGGGTCAGGGCGTTGTGCGAGCGGTGCATGCCACGCTTGGAAGGGGACTTCTTGTTTTGCTGAACGGCCATGTTGGATTCTCCTGCGCTCTTGCCGAGCAGAACCTGCGCCGGCCGGAAAAGCACCGGACCCGAATGCAGAGACGGCCCCACGCAACACGAAGCGGATGAACTGATCGCAAACGAACCCTGCACAAGACCTGCAACGGCCAGCACAACGGCTCTTTCCGATTCCTTCCGCCTTCCGATTCACGCCACCCAACCAACGGGTAGCGCCATGGGGCACCATTGAACGAAGCCAGCGAGTATAGCAGCTGAGCTGCCTGAGCCCAAGGGCCGGTCTTTGCGAACAATCAAATCAGGCCTCTTCGCCGCCCTGCCCATCTGGGCGGCTGCGCAAGCGCGCCAGCGCTGCAAAAGGATTTTCACGCTCGGGCACGTCCTCCTCCTTGGGCTGAGCCGGGGTGTGCAGCGGCTGCGGACACTGCTCATGGCGTGGCACCAGCGGCAGCGCAAGCAGCAGTTCGTCCTCCACCAGCGAGCGCAGGTCAAAGGCGCGGTCCAGCACCAGCACGTCGTCCTCGCTTTCGGCATCCAACCGCGCGGCCTCTTCCTCAGTACGCACGAAGCGCAGGCTGCGCTGCAGCAACAGCGGCAGCGTCACCGGCTGCAAGCAGCGCTGGCACTCGCGCCAAACCTGCGTGCGGGCCTCCAGATGCACCCAACGCTCGGGCTCCAGCGCCCCCGGCTTGCGCATTTCACCTGTGGCGGACCACTCCACCTCGCCTTCGGGCGGTGGCGCGTCGGCCGGCCAACCGTCGAGCAGCCGTTCGAAGCTGGTCAGCGGCCAGCGGCCCTGCAGTGTGGCGCCGTCGGCGGTGAAGTTTTCGAGGTCCAGGCGCAGGGGATCGTAGGGACGGGCTTTCATCTCGGGCAGTTTACGAGGGCGCACAGACCCTTCTGGGCCGGGTGGGACAATCCGCCCGATGAACCCGCCCCTGATCCTGGCATCCACGTCACGCTACCGTCGAGAGCTGCTGCAACGTCTGCGATTGCCCTTCGCAGTCGAGTCCCCGCACACCGACGAGACTCCGCTGCCGGATGAAGCCCCGGCAGAGCTGGCATTGCGCTTGGCGCAGGCCAAGGCACAGGCCGTGGCGGCGCAGCACCCCGAGGCAGTGGTGATTGGCTCGGACCAGGTGGCCGACCTGCATGGCCAGCCCGTCGGCAAGCCTGGCGACTTCGAGCGCGCCATGCAGCAGCTGCGCCGCATGAGCGGTCAGCAGGTGGTGTTCCAGACAGCCGTGGCAGTGGTGCGACGTGACCGAGGCTTCGAGCGAGCGCTGCTGGCTCCGGTGACAGTGACCTTCCGCACACTGTCCGATGCGGAGATCGAGCGCTATCTGAGTCTGGACCAGCCTTTTGACTGCGCAGGCAGCGCCAAAAGCGAGAGCCTCGGGGTGGCACTGCTGGAACGCATAGACTCGGACGATCCCACTGCGCTGGTAGGACTCCCCCTTATGCGCACCTGCCGGCTACTGCGCGAGGCAGGCATCGACCCGCTTTCCGCCTAACTTTCCCAGGCCGCCAAGACGGTCCGTTTTGTTCTTTGTGATCTGCCAGCATGCCTCTTCCACCTCGTTCCCCCCTTCTCCGAAGCGGCCTGGCGCTGCTGGCCTGTGCTGCCACGCTGCCTGCGCAAGCCGGCCTGTCACTGGATCAGGCGCTGACCCGACATCGGCAACTCCTGGCTGCGGACACCGGTGCACGACCCGGCGTGACCGAAGCCCTGCCACCCAGGGCGGACGGAATCCTGCTGGCTGGCGGCAACTCAACCAACAGGTTGCCGCAGCTGCTGGCGTCTCCTCTAGGCTCGGGCGGTAGCGGCCTGCGCCTGACGCACACGCTTGCCGACGGCAGCGAAGGCGTGACCATGCGGCTGGGACTGCTGGGCAGCAACGAAGCGGCACGCCACTGGACACTAGAAGGCACGGAGCTGGCCATCCAGGCCGGACCAGGGGAAGCCTACGCCTCGGTGCAGCGGCGCCACTGGGGCCCGTCCTGGACGGGCAGCCTGATCTTGGACGCCGCCGCGCCAGCCGTAGCGGCCGTGGGCTGGCGCAAAACCTCCACCACCGCCTTCGAAACGCCCTGGCTGGCCTGGCTGGGCTCCTGGAACGCAGACTTCTTCATCGGCCGCCTGAGCGGCCACACCGAACCCGCGCACCCATACCTCATCGGCGCACGCCTGCAGATCCAGCCTCTAACCTCCCTGCAACTAGGCTTCTCACGCGCCTTGCAGTGGGGCGGGCGCGGACGCGATCAAAGCTTCAGCTCTTTCTGGCGCGGACTGGCAGGCCGGGACAATCAAGGCGGGACCAGCGACGAACCTGGCAACCAGCTCGGAGGGCTCGACTTCCGATGGCACCACGCTTTCAGCATCAGCCAGCAGATCGCGTTGTATGGCCAAGTTGTAGGCGAAGACGAGGCCGGCTATCTGCCCTCCAAGAACATGAAGCTGTCAGGCCTGGAATGGGCGGCGCGTTTCAGCCGTGCCGATCTACGCCTATTCGTGGAGCGCGCCAACGTTGTCGCCGGCCTGCCGGGCGTGGCCTACCGGCACCATATTTATCGCCAAGGCTATACGCAGGATGGACGGCCTCTGGGCCACCCTGCCGGCGGCGACACCAGGCTCACCAGTGTGGGAGCCATCCTGGATATGGGCAACTTCAGTGGAGAACTGGTGGCGTACAACGGCCGCGCCGAGCCCACGGCACAACAACTGGTCGCCGGCTCTGTCAATGGCGTCAACGCTGCCTTGTCCTGGCGCGCGCTCCGCGACCAAACAGTGGGCCTGAGCTTGTGGAACGGGCGCGATGGTGGCGGGCGCGACAGCGCGGCCCAGCTGTGGTGGCAATACGCATGGCGATGAAGGGCCGCCTGCTGCTCGTACCGTGCCCGCTGGATTTCGGGGGCACGGACACGACTCCTGACATCCGACAGACACTGCCTCATGGCGCACTGGAAGCGGCGGCCGGGCTGCAGCACTGGGTAGTGGAAAACGCCCGCACGGCGCGTGCCGTGCTCAAGCGTGTAGGCGCCGTGGTGCCACTGACCGCGCCGCTGCAGCAACTGCACATGGTGGAGCTACCACGCCCGCCTAAAGGCCGGCAGACACAGCCGGCGCCGGATCTGCGGCCGCTGCTGCAACCAGCCCTGCAAGGACACGACATCGGCCTGATGTCCGAAGCCGGCATGCCGGCCGTGGCGGATCCGGGCGCGGCGCTGGTGGCTGCGGCACATGCACTGGAAATCCCCGTGCGTCCGCTGCCCGGCCCCAGCGCACTGCTGTTGGCGTTGGCGGCCAGCGGCCTCAACGGCCAGAGCTTCGCCTTCAACGGCTACCTGCCGGTGGACGCGGCCGAACGCGCCACGCGCATCCACGAGTTGGAAGCGCTATCGCGCCGCTCCGCACAGGCACAACTGCTGATCGAGACGCCCTACCGCAACGAGGCCATGCTTACCGCCCTGGTGGCGACGCTGCAGCCGTCTACGCGGCTGTCGGTGAGCTGCGGCCTGACGCTGCAGGCCGAATGGACGCGCAGCGACACCGTAGCGCGCTGGCGCGCGCAGCCCCGCCCGCTGCCCAACGACGTACCTGCGGTCTTCGTCTTCCAAGCCTGAAGCCGCCGCCCGAGCGGCAGCAGCTCTAGGCGGCCGACGCTTCGGTCTTCTTGGCGCCGAAGAGCGCGGCGATCTTCTTGCGCGGCTTGAGGTGCAGCGAGGCACCGGGCTGCACCGAAGGCGCGCCCTGCTCCCACGCCGGCGTGCCGGACGTGACGCTGGGCTCGTAGGGACGGTCGAAGAAGGGGTCCGAGGGGGCAGTCGTGCCGCGGCGCGGCGCCGGGGCGCTGCGTTCCACACGGCGCGGCTCCGGCCGCTCCTCGACCGACATGGGTCGACGCGGACGGCGCCAGCGGTCTTCGTCAAGCTCCAGCGGCTCCAGCTCGATCTTCTTCTTGATGAGCTTCTCCACCTCGGCCACCAGCCGCGCATCCTCGCGCGTCACCAGAGTCATTGCCAGGCCCGAGGCACCAGCACGGCCCGTTCGACCAATGCGGTGCACGTAGTCTTCAGCGTTGAAGGGCACGTCGAAGTTGAAGACAGCGGGCAGGTCGGCGATGTCCAGACCGCGTGCGGCCACGTCGGTGCAGACCAGCACATCCACCTCGCCGCGCTTGAAGGCTTCCAGCGCCTTCAAGCGCTCGTCCTGCGACTTGTCGCCGTGCAACGCATTGGTACGCAGCCCGTCGCGTTCGAAGGCGCGCGCCAGCCGCGCGCAGCCGAGCTTGGAGTTGACAAAGACGATTGCCTGCCGGATCTCGCGCTCGCGCAGCAGCTTGAGCACGGCGCGGCGCTTGTCGTCGGCATCCACGCTGTAGAAACGCTGCTCCACGGTGGAGGCCGTGGCGTTGGGCCGCGCCACCTCCACCAGCACCGGATCCTGCAGGTAGCTTTCGGCCAAGCGCTTGATCTCGGGAGAGAAGGTGGCAGAGAACAGCAGCGTCTGGCGCGTCTTGGGCAGGTAGCTCAGGATGCGCTGCAAATCGGGCAAAAAGCCGATGTCGAGCATGCGGTCGGCCTCGTCGAGCACCACGTACTCAACCTGGTTGAGCACCGCATTCCTGGCCTCGATGTGGTCCAGCAGGCGCCCGGGCGTGGCGATGAGCACCTCGACGCCGGCCTTGAGCTCGGCAGTCTGGGGCTTCATGTCCACGCCGCCGAAGACCACAGCAGCACGCAGCTTGGTATGGCGGGAGTAAGCCTTGACGTTGTTGGCAACTTGGTCGGCGAGTTCTCGCGTGGGTGCTAGCACCAGCGCGCGCACCGGATGGCGGGCGGGCGACATGCTGCTGTTCTCGTGGCGCAGCATGCGCTGCAGCAACGGAATGGAGAAGGCAGCGGTCTTGCCGGTACCGGTCTGGGCCGCGCCCATCACGTCACGGCCGTCCAGCACCACCGGAATGGCCTTGGCCTGGATCGGCGTCATCGTCGCGTAGCCCTGGTCGGCTACGGCACGAAGCAGCTTGGGATCGAGCGGGAGGGTATCGAAGCGCGCCGCCTCACTGGGGGCGCTGGGTGCGGCAGCCGGTGCCGCGATTGGCGTGGGATCCATCATGTCGCGCAATTATCTCCGCTGCGGCACGGGCACGTCCGCGGGAACGGCGCAAGACCATCCAGCGCGGAGCCCTGAAACGCACGATGCGCCAGTACAGCGTGACGTAGCTCACGCCGAACAGCACGATGCAGCCGCCCAGCATGACAGTGTTGTCCCACCACAGCATCGCCGGCACGACCGAGAGGCTGCACAGCAGCCACAGGTACGGTGCGGTCATGGAGTTGCGCCGGGTGAGCTCGCGCGCAGTGCGCTCGCCCGCGGCCCAGCGCAACAGCCGGCGGTAGATCAGGCTGTGCAGGTGCACGCCGTCGGGCATGCCCACCGGACGCCCCTGCAGCCACTTGCGCCGGTACATAGAGAACACCGTCTCGAACACCGGGTAGATGACCAGTGTCAGCGGGAACATCGGAGACACCTCCGGATTGCGCGCCAACAGCAGGATGGACAGTTCGGACAAGTAAAAACCCAGGAAATAGGCGCCACCGTCACCGAGGAACACCAGCCCGGCCGGATAGTTCCAGACGAAGAATCCCAGCACCGCGCCCATGCCCACCAGCGCCATCATGGCTACGAGCTGGTCGTTCACCGCAAAGCCGACGTAGGCGAGGCTGCCCAACATCATCAGCACGCACATCGACGACAGGCCGTTGAAACCGTCGATCAGGTTCACGGCGTTGGCAATGCCCGCCACCGCTACCACCGTAAGCAGCAGCGCGCCGACCCAGAACGACACCATCCAATCCAGACCAGGGATGTCCGTACGCCGAATCAATGCGTCGAGCAGCCATCCCGCCAGCGCAGCCGACACCGCAGTGAACAGCAGCCGCTCGCGCGGGCTCACGCGCTTGGTAATGTCCTCAGTGATGCCCGCTCCGAAGGCCGGCATGGCACACGCGAGCAGCAGCAATGCCGTGCTGCCCACACGCGGGTCCTGCCACCACAGCACCAGCGCTCCCACCGTCACGGCGCACACGATGCCCAGACCGCCCACGCGGGGCACGGAACGGGCATGGAATTTCTGCGGCCCGGACTCGTGGTCATTGACCAGATGCCCATGGGAATGGGCCAGCCGGATCACCGCCATGGTCAATAGGAAGGCAACGGCAAACGTGATCAGCAGCATGCTCATGGCGATAATTATGCGTTCTTGCGGCAGTGCAACACTTAACAGACCTGCGCCTAAAAGACCCCATTGACCAGCCGCTAGAATCCGCGCCGCCTTCGGCGCTGCCACGGGCAGCAGAATTTCCTGCCTCGCCTTCGGGGGTGCTCACCTCCCCGCGCTGCTCCCGTCATTGGACCCATGACACTTTTCCCCCACCTGTTCTCTGCCGCCTCTTCTCCTCGTTTGCGTCGCGCCGTGGGTGCGGCCCTCCTGGGATGGATTGCAGTGGCTCCGTCGTGGGCGCAAAGCGTGCCTGACACCGGCAGCGCGGCAGGCGCGGGGCCCATCAGGCTTCGTCAGCCGATCGCAGGCACCGACCAGCGCGGCCCTGCCGGCAGTACCGGCACTGCCAGCACGCTGCAAGACTCGCTGCTGCTACAGCGTTCGCAGCGCGACGGCGCGCCGGTCTACCAACCGGGCGAATTCGAGCTGTTCGTGCAGCGCCTTGTTGCGACGCCGCAACGCAATGAGCGCAACAACGGCGAGCGCACGAGCCCCAACGGCAGCTCGTTGGAGGCCGAAACCCCGTATGGAGCGGCCGAGACACCCGTCATTCGTCGCTTCGGCGCTGAATTAATGACGCGCGTCGATGATCCCGACAGCGTGGACTACAGCCCCCAGGTGCCGCCGGATTACCTGATCAAGAGCGGTGACGAGATCGTCGTCACGCTCTGGGGTTCGGTGGATGCGGATGTGCGCGTGGTGGTGGACCGCAGCGGGCGCATCAGCATCCCGCGCGTAGGGCCGGTCCTGGTGGCGGGAGTGCGCTATGCCGACCTGCCCGATGTGCTGCGCCGCCGGGTGGGGCAGGTGTTCCGCAACTTTGAGCTGAGCGTGTCGCTCGGCCAGCTGCGCGGCGTGCGCGTGTACGTCACGGGCTTCGTGGGGCGGCCTGGCGCCTACAGCGTCAGCAGCCTTTCCAGCATCCTGAGCTCGCTGCTGCGTGCCGGCGGGCCTTCGGCCGCGGGCAGCTTCCGCGACATCACGCTGCTGCGCGGGCGGCAGGTGGTGGCCCGCTACGACCTCTACGACTTCCTGCTGCGCGGCGACCGCAGCGCCGATGCGCTGGTGCAGCCCGAGGACGTGATCCACGTCGGCGCCGTGGGGTCGCAGGTGGCCGTGATCGGCAGCGTCAACCGCCCTGCCATCTTCGAACTCAAGCCCGGCGAAACCGTGCAGGACGTGCTGAACATGGCCGGCGGCTTCACGGCCGTGGCCGACCGCAGCCGCCTGGCCGTGGAGCGGCTGCAACAGCGCACCGGCGAGCGCATTGCCGAGATGCCCCTGCCGCAGGGAGCCCGGCAGACGCTCAGCCATGGCGACGTGCTGCGCGCCTTCAGCGCCGTCAATTCGCAGCTGTCGGTGCAGCAGCAGAACAAGCGCGTGCGCGTGGAAGGCGAGGTGGCGCGCCCGGGCGAGTACGTGCTGCCGCCCAACAGCTCTGTCGGCGATGCGCTGCGCCTGGCCGGCGGCCTGAGCCCCTCCGCTTACGTCTTCGGCACCGAGTTCAGCCGCGAGAGCGTGCGCCGCACGCAGCAGGAGAACTACGAGCGCGCACTGCGCGACATGGAGACCGAGTTCGCCCGCGCCACAACCACGCAGCGCACGAGCAACGCCGACGAGGCCGCGGCGCAGGCGGCGCGCTCGGCCTCCATCTCCCGGCTGGTGGAGCGGCTGCGGACGGTCAAGCCCACGGGGCGCGTGGTGCTGCAGATGGACCCCAGCAGCAGCACGCTGCCGGATTTGGCACTGGAAGACGGCGATCGGCTCTACATCCCGCCGCGCGGCACCTCGGTGGGCGTGTTCGGCAGCGTGTTCAATGCCGGCAGCTACCTCTGGAGCGACGGCCGCTCGATCAGCGACTACCTGCGCCTGGCCGGCGGCCCCACCCGCGGCGCCGACCGCGGCAGTGCGTTCGTGGTGCGCGCCAACGGGAGCGTGGTCAGCGCGCTGCAGGACAGCGGCTGGTTCAGCGGCAGCCGCTCGCTAGAGGGCCTGCGCGCCGAGGCGGGCGACACCATCTTCGTGCCCGAGGAGCAGAACAAGGTCACCTTCATCCAGTCCGTCAAGGACTGGACGCAGATCCTGTACCAATTCGGCCTCGGCGCGGCAGCCCTGCAAGCCATCCGCAACAACTGATCCGCTATGCGACACGACATGATGGCCGACCCCGTGCTCGACGCGGACGATGAGGAGCGCGGCTTGGGCTTGCTGGACCTCGCAGTGCCATTGGCCGAGAACCTGCGGCTGCTCATTGCCGGCCCGCTGCTGGCCGGATTGGTGGCGCTGGGCATCACCTTCGTCATTGCGCCCACCTACACCGCCCGCACCACGCTGCTGCCGCCGCAGCAGCAGCAAAGCGCCGCGTCCTCGGCACTGGCCAGCTTGGGCGCGCTTTCGGGCCTGGCCGGCCTAGGGTCCAGCATCAAGAGCCCGGCTGAGCAGTACGTGGCGCTGATGCAGAGCAACACTGTCACCGACCGCCTCATCGACCAGTTCAAGCTGATGGACGTGTACGAGGCGAAGTACCGGGACGATGCACGCAGGCGGCTGGCGGAGAACGTGCGCATTTCCGTGGGCAAGAAGGACGGCCTGCTGAGCGTCGAGGTGGACGACACCAGCCCGCAACGCGCCGCCGAGCTGGCCAATGCCCATGTGGAAGAACTGCGCCGCATCAGCAGTGGGCTGGCACTGTCGGAAGCACAGCAACGGCGCGTGTTCTTCGAAAGCCAGCTCAAGCAGACTCGCGACCGGCTCACCAGCGCACAGCAGGCGCTGCAGGCCAGCGGCTTTACCGAAGGCGCGCTCAAGGCCGAGCCCAAGAGCGCCGCGGAGGGCTACGCCCGGCTGCGTGCCGAGGCCACTGCCGCTGAAGTGCGCCTGCAGGTGCTGCGACGCAGCTTGGCGGACAGCGCCCCGGAGGTGCAGCAGGCGCAAGGAACTCTGAATGCATTGCGCTCGCAACTTGCCCAGGCTGAACGCAGCAACGAGGTTGGCAACGGCAACGGCGCCGACTACGTGAGCCGATATCGCGAATTCAAGTACCAGGAAACGCTGTTCGACCTCTTCGCACGCCAGTACGAGGCCGCCCGCGTGGACGAGGCACGCGAGGGTGCGCTGATCCAGGTCGTGGATCCGGCACTGCAGCCGGAGCGAAGGAGCAAGCCCAAGCGCGCCCTCACGGCCGTGGCTACCACGCTTGTCACCCTGCTGCTGCTGGCGGGCTTCGTCATCGTGCGGCATTTCTGGCGCCGCTCCGTCGCCGAACCTCAGAACGCCGAGAAGCTGACGCAACTGCGCTCGGCGCTGCGCCGCTCCTGAGCTTTTCCTCCCTTCGTTGCCCAGCAGATCGACATGACCATCCTCGTCACCGGCGGTGCCGGATTCATTGGCAGCAACTTCGTGCTGGACTGGATCGCGCAGGTCGGCGAACCGGTCGTGAACCTCGACGCCCTCACCTACGCGGGCAACCTGCGCAACCTGGCTTCGCTGCAGGGCGATGCGCGCCATATCTTCGTGCAGGGCGACATCTGCGACCGCGCGCTGGTGGAGCGGCTGCTGGCCGAGCACCGGCCGCGCGCGGTGGTGCACTTCGCCGCCGAGAGCCACGTGGACCGCAGCATCCACGGCCCCGGCGCCTTCATGCGCACCAACGTCGAGGGCACCTTCACGCTGCTGGAGGCCGCGCGCGCCCACTGGAACACGCTGCAGGGCGAGGAAAAGTCGGACTGGCGCTTCCTGCACGTCTCCACCGACGAGGTCTACGGCAGCCTCGCGCCCGACGCGCCGGCCTTCACCGAGGAGCACCCCTACGAGCCCAACAGCCCGTACTCCGCGAGCAAGGCCGCCAGCGACCACCTCGTTCGCGCCTGGCACCACACCTATGGGCTGCCGGTGCTCACCACCAACTGCTCCAACAATTACGGCCCCTATCACTTCCCCGAGAAGCTCATCCCGCTGATGATCGTCAACGCCCTGGCGGGCAAGCCGCTGCCGGTGTACGGCGACGGGCGTCAGATCCGGGACTGGCTGTACGTGAAGGACCACTGCTCGGGCATCCGCGCCGTGCTCGCCGGGGGCCGCGTGGGCCAGACCTACAACATCGGCGGCTGGAACGAGCAGGCCAACATCGACATCGTGCACAAAGTGTGCGCGCTGCTCGACGAGCTGCGTCCCGACCCGGCCGGCCCCTATGCACGGCTGATCACGCACGTGACCGACCGCCCGGGCCACGACCGCCGCTACGCCATCGACGCACGCAAGCTTGAGCGCGAGCTGGGCTGGCGTCCGGCCGAGACCTTCGACAGCGGGATCCGCAAGACGGTGCAGTGGTACCTGGACCATGCCGACTGGGTGGCCGAAGTGCAGAGCGGCGCCTACCGCGACTGGCTCGCCACCAACTACGCTGCGCGCTGAGGGAGTGCCGGGCATGAGGATCCTGCTGCTGGGCAAGAACGGTCAGCTTGGCTGGGAGCTGCAGCGAGCGCTGGCGCCCCTGGGCGAGCTGGTGGCGCTGGGTCGCGACGGCGGCGCGCTGGCCGCGGACTTCAGCCGCCCGGACACGCTGGCCGGCACGGTGCGCGCGCTGCGCCCGGACGTGATCGTCAATGCCGCGGCCTACACGGCGGTGGACAAGGCCGAGAGCGAGCCCGAAGCGGCGCAGGCCGTCAACGCGCAGGCGCCGGCCGTGCTCGCACGCGAGGCGGCGGCGCTGGGCGCGTGGCTGGTGCACTACGGCACCGACTACGTCTTCGACGGCTCGGGCCAGGAGCCGCGCGGCGAGGACGCGCCCACGGCGCCGCTGAGCGTCTACGGCCGCACCAAGCTCGAAGGCGAGGAAGCCATCCGCGCCAGCGGCTGCCGCCATCTGATCCTGCGCACGAGCTGGGTCTACGCCGCGCGCGGCGGCAATTTCATCCGCACCATGCTGCGCCTGGCAGCCGAGCGCGAGGCGCTCAACGTCATCGACGACCAGGTCGGCGCGCCCACCGGCGCGGAGCTGCTGGCGGACGTGAGCGCGCATGCGCTGCGCGCGGCCATGGCCACACCGGCGCTGTCCGGCACCTATCACGCCGTGGCCGCGGGCGAGACCAGCTGGCACGGCTACGCGCGCTTCGTCATCGAATGGGCACGCGCGCAGGGGCTGCCGGTGAAGGTTGCGCCGCAGGCCATCGCGGCCATCCCGACGCAGGCGTACCCCACGCCGGCGCGCCGGCCGCTGAACTCGCGGCTGAGCACGTGCAGGCTCCAGTCAGCTTTCGGACTCACACTGCCTCCCTGGCAGGACGGCGTGCTGCGCATGCTGCACGAGGCCTACGCTCGATGAACCACGGGAGGGAGGACAAGACATGACGATGACGACCCCGATCCAGCGCAAGGGCATCATCCTGGCCGGCGGCTCCGGCACCCGGCTGCACCCGGCCACGCTGTCCATCAGCAAGCAGCTGCTGCCGGTGTACGACAAGCCCATGGTCTATTACCCGCTGAGCACGCTCATGCTCGCCGGGATGCGCGAGATCCTGCTCATCAGCACGCCGCAGGACGTGCCGCGCTTCCAGTCGCTGCTGGGCGACGGTAGCCAGTGGGGCATCTCGCTGCAGTACTGCGTGCAGCCCAGCCCCGACGGGCTGGCGCAGGCCTTCATCCTGGGCCGCGACTTCGTGGGCGGCGCGCCCAGCGCGCTGGTGCTGGGCGACAACATCTTCTACGGCCACGACTTCCACAAGTTGCTGCAGGACGCCTCGCAGCGCACGCAGGGCGCCACGGTCTTCGCCTACCACGTCAACGACCCCGAGCGCTACGGCGTGGTGGAGTTCGATGCGCAGCGCCGCGCGCTGAGCATCGAGGAAAAGCCCAAGCTGCCCAAGAGCAACTACGCCGTCACGGGGCTGTACTTCTTCGACGAGCAGGTGTGCGACATCGCCGCGGGCATCCAGCCCAGCGCGCGCGGTGAGCTGGAGATCACCGACGTCAACGCCGCCTATTTGCGCAACGGCCAGCTCGACGTGGAAATCATGGGCCGCGGCTACGCCTGGCTCGACACCGGCACCCACGACAGCCTGCTCGAAGCCGGGCAGTTCATCGCCACGCTGGAAAAGCGCCAGGGCCTCAAGGTCGCCTGCCCCGAAGAGATCGCCTGGCGCGCGGGCTGGATCGACGACGGGCAGCTGGAGCGCCTGGCGCAGCCCATGCTCAAGAACGGCTATGGGCAGTACCTGATGAAGATCCTGCGCGACGCGACTTTTTGATTCGAAGAAGCCTCACATGAACATCATCAAGACCGCGCTGGAGGGCGTGCTGATCCTGGAGCCCAAGGTCTTCGGCGACGAGCGCGGCTTCTTCATGGAAAGCTTCAACCAGCGCGTGTTCGACGAGGCGGTGGGCCGCCACGTCGAGTTTGTGCAGGACAACCACTCGCGCTCCGCGCGGGGCGTGCTGCGCGGGCTGCACTACCAGCTGCCGCCGCACGCGCAGGGCAAGCTCGTGCGCGTGACGCAGGGGAGCGTGTTCGACGTGGCGGTGGACGTGCGCCGCGGCAGCCCTACCTTCGGGCGCTGGGTGGGCGTGGAGCTCTCTGGTACCAACCACCGCCAGTTCTGGATCCCGCCGGGCTTCGCGCACGGCTTCCTGGTCACCAGCGACAGCGCCGATTTCCTCTACAAGACCACCGACTACTACGCGCCCCAGGCCGAAGGCGCCGTGCGCTGGGACGACCCGGCAGTCGGCGTGCAGTGGCCCCTGGACGGACAGCCGCCGCTGCTCTCGCCCAAGGACGCTCAGGCGCAGCTGCTGGCCGAGGCAACGCACTTCGACTGACCCTCTGCGGCTCCCGTACAGAGCAGTACCCGCTCTGCCCGGTTCGGCTGCGGCGGAGGCCTCTTCGCTTACCTCAGAAAGCAACACGTCATGACTTCCCTGATCTCCGTGCAACCCGTCGTCATGGCTGGCGGTAGCGGCACGCGGCTGTGGCCGCTGTCACGCGCGGGCTATCCCAAACAGTTCCTGGTGTTGTCGGGCACCGAGAGCCTGTTCCAGCAGTCCGTGCTGAGGCTGCAGGGGCTGGCGGGTACGGACATCGCGCTCACGCCGCCGCTGATCGTGGGCAATGACGAGCACCGCTTCCTGGTGCTGGAGCAGTTGCGCGAGCTGCGCTGCGAGCCGGCAGCGGTGCTGCTGGAGCCCCTGGGACGCAACACCGCGCCGGCGCTGACACTGGCGGCGCTGCAGGCGCTGGAAGACGGTGCCGACCCGGTGCTGGTGGTCACGCCCGCGGACCAGACCGTCACTGACGCCACGGCCTTCACCGCCGCTGTGCAGCAGGCCGTGCGCCGGGCGGCCGACGGCAGCATCGTCATCCTCGGCATCACGCCCGACCGGCCCGAGACCGGCTACGGCTACATCCGCACCGACGGCGAGGCCGTGGTGCAGTTCGTCGAAAAGCCCGACGCCGCCACTGCGCAGCGCTACCTGGAGGCCGGCAGTTATTACTGGAACAGCGGCATGTTCGTGCTGCGCGCCTCGACCTGGATGAGGGCGCTGGAGCGCTTCCGCCCCGACATCGCTTCGGCCACGCGCACGGCCTTCGCCGAGCGCCAAATTGACCAGCGCTTCGTGCGCCCTGGCCGCGAGCAGTTCGCCGCGGTGCCGTCGGAGTCGGTGGACTACGCCGTGATGGAGCGCTGCCCAGGCAGCGGCATCGGGCTGTACATGGTGCCGCTGGCCGCGGGCTGGAACGACCTGGGCGCCTGGGACGCGGTGTGGCAGGTGGCCGACAAGGACGCGCAGGGCAACGCCGTCGTGGGCGACACACTGCTGGAAGGCTGCCGCAACACGCTGGTGCATGCCACCAGCCGCCTCGTGGGTGTGGTGGGGCTGGAGGACATGGTGGTGGTGGAGACGCCCGACGCTGTGCTGGTGAGCCGGCGTGACCGCAGCCAGGACGTCAAGAAGATCGTGGGCCGGCTCGACGGGCAGCAGCGCGGCGAGCACACCGCGCACCGCAAGGTGCACCGGCCCTGGGGCTGGTACGACAGCATCGACGCCGGTGGGCGCTTCCAGGTCAAGCGCATCATGGTCAAGCCCGGCGCGTCCCTGAGCCTGCAGATGCACCACCACCGCGCCGAGCACTGGATCGTGGTCAGTGGCACGGCCGAGGTGAGCTGCGGCGACAAGGTGATGCTGCTCACCGAGAACCAGAGCACCTACATCCCGCTGGGCGAGAAGCACCGGTTGCGCAATCCGGGGCGGCTGCCGCTGGAGCTCATCGAGGTGCAGTCGGGCTCGTACCTGGGCGAGGACGACATCGTTCGATTCGAAGACACCTACGGCCGCAGCTGAGACGTCACATGGACAAACACAGCAGGATCTTCGTGGCGGGCCACCGCGGCATGGTAGGCAGCGCGCTGGTGCGGCGGCTGCAGGCCGGCGGCTATGCCAACGTGCTGACCGCCTCGCGCGCGGAGCTGGACCTGCTGGACCAGCGCGCGGTGCACGAGTACCTCGCGCGTGAGAAGCCCGACTACCTCTTCATCGCCGCGGCCAAGGTCGGCGGCATCCAGGCCAACAACCTGCAGCGCGCGGACTTCATCTACCAGAACCTGGTGATCGAGGCCAACCTCGTCCACGGCGCGCACCTGGCGGGCGTGCAGCGGCTGATGTTCCTGGGATCGAGCTGCATCTACCCGCGCGACTGCCCGCAGCCCATCCGCGAGGAGTACCTGCTCACCGGGCCGCTGGAGGCCACCAACGAGCCCTACGCCATCGCCAAGATCGCCGGCATCAAGCTGTGCGAGAGCTACAACCGCCAGTACGGCCGCCAGTACGTGAGCGTGATGCCCACCAACCTCTACGGGCCCAACGACAATTACGACCTGGCCAATAGCCACGTGCTGCCCGCGCTGATCCGCAAGGCGCACGAGGCCAAGCTGCGCGGCGACGCGGAGTACGTGGTGTGGGGCAGCGGCACGCCGCGGCGCGAGTTCCTGTACGTGGACGACCTGGCCGACGCGTGCGTGCACCTGATGGAGCGCGGCTGGGACGGCGAGCTGGTGAACATCGGCACCGGCGAGGACGTGACCATCCGCGAGCTGGCCGAGACCGTCATGCGCGTGGTGGGCTTCGAGGGCCGCATCGCCTTCGACGCCACCAAGCCTGACGGCACGCCACGCAAGCTGCTGGACGTCAGCTGCCTGGCGGCGCTGGGCTGGCGCGCGCGCACGCCGCTGGAAGACGGCATCCGCCTGGCCTACGAGGCCGCGCCGTTCAAGCACTGACGCACACGAAAGGTCTGACATGTCCGACAAGAAGGTTGCACTCATCACCGGCGTGACGGGCCAGGACGGTGCCTACCTGGCCGAGCTGCTGCTGTCCAAGGGCTACGAGGTGCACGGCATCAAGCGCCGCGCCAGCCTGTTCAACACCGACCGCGTCGACCACCTCTACCAGGACCCGCATGAGAAGGACCCGCGCTTCAAGCTGCACTACGGCGACCTGACCGACAGCACCAACCTCATCCGCATCGTGCAGCAGGTGCAGCCCGACGAGATCTACAACCTCGCGGCCATGAGCCACGTGGCAGTGAGCTTCGAGACGCCGGAGTACACAGCCAACGCCGACGGCATCGGCACGCTGCGGCTGCTGGAGGCCATCCGCATCCTGGGGCTGGAAAAGAAGACGCGCTTCTACCAGGCCAGCACCTCCGAGCTCTACGGCCTGGTGCAGGAGGTACCGCAGAAGGAAACCACGCCCTTCTACCCGCGCAGCCCCTACGCGGTGGCCAAGCTCTACGCCTACTGGATCACGGTGAACTACCGCGAGGCCTATGGGCTTTACGCCTGCAACGGCATCCTCTTCAACCACGAGAGCCCGATCCGCGGCGAGACCTTCGTCACGCGCAAGATCACGCGCGCCATCGCGCGCATCGCGCTGGGTCTGCAGGACTGCCTGTACCTGGGCAACCTCTCGGCGCTGCGCGACTGGGGCCATGCGCGCGACTACGTGCAGATGCAGTGGCTGATGCTGCAACAGCAGCAGGCCGAGGACTTCGTCATCGCCACCGGCGTGCAGTACAGCGTGCGCGAGTTCGTGCAACGCGCCGCTGCCGAGCTGGGCGTCACGCTGCGCTTCGAGGGTGAGGGCGAGCACGAAGTGGGTGTCGTCGCGGCCGTCAGCGGCAACCAGGCCAAAGTCAAGCCCGGCGACGTCATCGTCAAGGTAGACCCGCGCTACTTCCGCCCCACCGAGGTCGAGACGCTGCTGGGCGACCCGAGCAAGGCCAAGCAGAAGCTGGGCTGGGAGCCGACCACCAGCTTCGAGGAGCTGGTGCGCGAGATGGTGCACAGCGACTACGACGCGGCCAAGCGTGACAGCTTGGTCAAGCTGGCTGGCTTCCAGGCCTACGACTACCACGAGTAACCAATACACGCCGCGCCGCCGCGGCCCTCCTGAATCACCGTGCCTTCGATCACCCTACCCAGCGGCAAGCAGTTTGCCGCGCAAGACGGCGAATCGCTGCTGGACGCGGCGCTGCGCGCCGAGGTGGCGCTGGAGTACAGCTGCCGGACCGGGCGCTGCAGCAGCTGCAAGGCGCAGGTGCGCAGCGGCTCGACCACGGCGCTGCATCCCGAGACCGGCCTGAGCCAAGCCGAGCGCGCGGCCGGCTGGATCCTGAGCTGCGTGCGCAGCGCCACCTCCGACGTGCTGCTGGACGTCCAGGACCTCGGTGGCGTGAAGCTGTACCCGGCACGCACCTGGCCCTGCCGCGTCCAGGCGCTGCAGCGGCTGGCGCCGGACGTGCTCAAGGTCATGCTGCGGCTGCCGCCGACGACCGACTTCGGCTTCCAGCCCGGGCAGTACGTCGATCTCATCGGCCCGGGCGGCGTGCGGCGCAGCTATTCGGTGGCCAACGCACCGGCGACGGACAAGCTGCTGGAGCTGCACATCCGCGAAGTGCCCGGGGGGGCGCTGAGCAGCTACTGGTTCGGCGCCGCCAAGGCCAATGACCTGCTGCGCCTGCACGGGCCGTTGGGCACCTTCTTCCTGCGCGGCACGGCCGGCATGCACCTGGTGTTCCTGGCCACCGGCACGGGCATCGCGCCGGTGAAGGCCATGCTCGAAGCCCTGCAGGCGCTGCCGGCGGCCGAACAGCCGGCCTTGGTCACGGTCTACTGGGGTGGCCGTACCGAGCAGGACCTGTACTGGCGCCCCGAAGGTGCGGCGGCGGCGTGCCGCTTCGTACCCGTGCTCTCGCGCGCGGGCACCGAGTGGGTCGGCACGCGAGGCCACGTGCAGCAGGCGCTGCTGGCTGACGTGCCCGATCTGCAGCGCACGCTGGTGTACGCCTGCGGCTCGGACGCCATGATCCACGGCGCGCGCGAGGCGCTGCTGGCCGCCGGGCTGCCCACGGAGCGCTTCCACTCAGATGCATTCGTCTGCTCCGCGCCCGCCTGAGAAACAACCAGAGGATTTCCGGAAATGAAAGCAGTCATCCTGGCCGGTGGCCTGGGTACCCGCCTGAGCGAAGAAACGACCACGCGCCCGAAGCCCATGGTGGAGATCGGCGGCAAGCCGATCCTGTGGCACATCCTGAAGATGTACTCGCACCACGGCGTCAACGACTTCGTGATCTGCTGCGGCTACAAGGGCTACGTCATCAAGGAGTACTTCGCCAACTACTTCCTGCACATGTCGGACGTGACCTTCGACATGCGTTCCAACCGCATGGAAGTGCACTACAAGCGCGCCGAACCCTGGAACGTGACGCTGGTGGACACGGGCGACGAGTCGATGACGGGTGGGCGGCTGCTGCGCGTGGCGCGCTACGTGCAGGATGACGAGGCTTTCTGCTTCACCTATGGCGACGGCGTGGGCGACATCGACATCAGCGCCACCATCGAGTTCCACCGCCAGCATGGCAAGGCGGCCACGTTGACCGCCACTTACCCGCCCGGGCGATTCGGCGCGCTGGACATCCAGGGCGGCCAGGTGCACAGCTTCAAGGAAAAGCCCAAGGGCGACGGTGCCCGCATCAACGGCGGCTTCTTCGTGCTTTCGCCCAAGGTGCTGTCTCATCTCAAGGACGACTCCACGGTCTGGGAGCAGGAACCTCTGCAGAACCTCGCCACCGACGGCGAGCTCATGGCCTACGAGCACGACGGCTTCTGGCAGCCCATGGACACGCTGCGCGACAAGCACCTGCTCGAAGACCTGTGGGCCAAGGGCCGCGCGCCCTGGAAGATGTGGGAGTGAGCATGGCGGCGCAGTCCCTCATCGACGCCGCCTTCTGGCGCGGCCGCCGCGTGCTGCTGACGGGCCACACCGGCTTCAAGGGCAGCTGGCTGAGCCTGTGGCTGCAGTCGCTGGGTGCCGAGCTCCAGGGCCTGGCACTGGAGCCGCCCACCACGCCCAGCCTGTTCCAGGAGGCCGACGTGGCGCGGGGCATGGCCAGTGCCATCGGCGACATCCGCGACTACGAGACGGTGCGCGCGTGCATGGCCGCGTTCCGGCCGGAAGTCGTCATCCACATGGCGGCGCAGCCGCTGGTGCGGCTGTCCTACAGCGAGCCCGTGGCGACCTACGCCACCAACGTCATGGGCACGGTGCACGTGCTCGAAGCCGCGCGCCAGTGCGGCAGCGTGCGCGCGGTGGTCAACGTCACCACCGACAAGTGCTACGAGAACCGCGAGTGGGTGTGGGGCTACCGCGAGGACGAGCCCATGGGCGGCTTCGACCCGTACAGCAACTCCAAGGGCTGCTCGGAGCTGGTGACCTCGGCCTACCGGCGCTCCTTCTTCGACAAGGCCGGCATCGCGCTGGCCTCGTCGCGCGCGGGCAACGTCATCGGCGGCGGCGACTGGGCCGCGGACCGGCTGGTGCCGGACATCCTGCGCGCCTTCGAGCGCGGCGAGCCGGTGGTGATCCGCAACCCGCATTCCACGCGCCCCTGGCAGCACGTGCTGGAGCCGCTGTCGGGCTACCTGCTGCTGGCGCAGCGGCTGTGCGAGCACGGTGCGGCCTTCGCCGAGGGCTGGAACTTCGGCCCGCAGGACGACGACGCCCGGCCCGTGCAGTGGATCGTCGAGCAGATGGTGCAGCGCTGGGGCGACGGCGCGCGCTGGCAGCTCGACGGCGGCGAGCACCCGCACGAGGCCAACTACCTCAAGCTCGACATCTCCAAGGCCAAGGCGCGCCTGGGCTGGCGCCCGCGCTGGGACCTGGGCACGGCGCTGGAAAACATCACGGCCTGGCACCAGGCCTGGCTCGCGCGCGAGGACGTGCGCGCGCTGTGCCTGCAGCAGATCCAGCAGTACACGAACACGGAACAAGCAGCATGAACGCGAACACCCCCGAATCCCTGCGCGGCCAGATCGCCGAGCTGGTGCAGCAGTACGCCGACTTGGCGCTGGCCCCCAAGCCCTTCGTGCCCGGCGAGTCGCCGGTGCCCGTGTCGGGCAAGGTCATCGGCGCGCGCGAGCTGCAGCTCATGGTCGAGGCCTCTCTCGACGGCTGGCTCACCACCGGGCGCTTCAACGCCGCGTTCGAGCAGAAGCTGGCGCAGTTCCTGGGCGTCAAGCACTGCATCACCGTCAACTCCGGCTCCTCGGCCAACCTGGTGGCGTTCTCGGCGCTGACCTCGCCGCGCCTGGGCGAGCGCGCGATCAAGCCCGGCGACGAGGTCATCGGCGTGGCCGCGGGCTTCCCGACCACCGTCAACCCGATCCTGCAGTTCGGCGCCGTGCCGGTGTTCGTGGACGTGGACCTGGCCACGCACAACATCGACGCCAGCAAGATCGAGGCGGCCATCGGCCCCAAGACCAAGGCCATCATGCTGGCCCACTCGCTGGGCAACCCCTTCAACCTCGACGTGGTCACGGCGCTGTGCAGGAAGCACGGGCTGTGGCTGGTGGAGGACTGCTGCGACGCGCTGGGCGCCACCTACGACGGCAAGCTCGTGGGCACCTTCGGCGACATCGGCACGCTGAGCTTCTACCCCGCGCACCACATCACCATGGGCGAAGGCGGCGCGGTGTTCACCAACAACCCCGAGCTGAAACTCATCGCCGAGTCCTTCCGCGACTGGGGCCGCGACTGCTACTGCCCGCCCGGCAAGGACAACACCTGCAACAAGCGCTTCTGCTGGAAGCTCGGCGACCTGCCCCAGGGCTACGACCACAAGTACATCTACTCGCACCTGGGCTACAACCTCAAGATCTCCGACATGCAGGCCGCCTGCGCGCTGGCGCAAATGGAGCGGCTCGACGAGTTCATCGCCGCGCGCAAGGCCAACTTCAAGTACCTGAAGGAGCGGCTGCAGTCCTGCGAGCAGTTCCTGCACCTGCCCGAGGCCACGCCGAAGTCCGACCCCTCGTGGTTCGGCTTCCCGCTGATCCTCAAGGAAAGCGCGGGCGTCAAGCGCGTGGACCTGCTGAGCTACCTGGACCAGCACAAGATCGGCACGCGGCTGCTGTTCGCGGGCAACCTCACGCGCCAGCCCTACATGGTCGG
>JAEYPG010000390.1 GCA_023410975.1 Pseudomonadota bacterium | reverse complement strand
GCCGGCCTTGAAGTCCACCAGCGCCACCTTGTGGCCCTGGGGCACGTGCTCGCGCAGCACCAGGCCGCCGGGCAGCTCGGTGCCGGCGGGCAGGCCGCCGTCGTTGGCGACGATGGCGACGTTGTCGCGCTCGTGCATCTTGATGGTCAAGGGTTCCATGGCTCAGGGATTGGTGATGGGTTTGCGTGGGCGTGGAGCACGGGGCGCCTTCAGTCGGCGGTGATCTTTCCGGTCTCGATCACCTTCTTCCAGCGCTGGAACTCCGCCGCCTGGAAGGCCGTGAACTGCTCGGGGGTGTTGGCCACGATCTCGAAGCCCAGCTCCTGCAGCTTGGGCTTCACGGCCGGGTCGTTCAGCCCGGCCACCAGCGTGTCGCGCAGCCTGGCCTTGACGTCCGCCGGCAGCCCCTTGGGCGCGGCAAAGGCCTGCCACGAATACACCGTGACCTCCTTCAAGCCCAGCTCCGCCATCGTCGGCACGTCGGGCAGCAGGGGCGAGCGCTTGTCGCTGGTGATGGCCAGGGGCCGGAGCTTGCCGGCCTTGTAGTTGGGCAGCCCGGTGTTGATGTTCATGAAGGTGGCGTCGACCTGGCCGCCGATGAGGTCCTGGATGGCCGGGGCGCCGCCCTTGTAGGGCACGTGTGCGGCGCTTGTCCCGGTCGCCTGCCAGAACAGCTCGGCCGTGAGGTGGTCGCTGGTGCCGTTGCCCGCGGAGGCGAAGGTCATCTTCCCCGGGTTGGCCTTCAGGGTGGCCAGCAGCTCGGCGAAGCTCTTGTGCGGAGAGCTGCCCGGCACGGTCAGCACGTTGGGCGCCTGCACCGCCACGGTGATGTAGTCGAAGTCCTTGAGCGGGTCGTAGCCGGTGCTCTTGATCAGGTGCGGCCCGATCACGAAGGGCCCCAGCGAGGACACCAGCAGCGTGTAGCCGTCCGGCGCCGCGCGCTTGACCGCGGCGGCGCCCAGCGTGCCGCCGGCACCGGGCTTGTTGTCCACGATGAAGGTGCTGCCCAGCTTCTCCTGCAGCTTGGCGCCCAGCGTGCGGGCGATCATGTCGGTGGAGCCGCCCGCCGGAAACGGCACGACCAGCGTGACCGGCTTGCTGGGCCAGGCTTGCGCATGTGCGCCAGTGGCCATGGCAAGGCCAAGAACCACGGAGGTCAAAAGCTTCTTCATCGGTGTCTCCTGTTTGTCCAACGGTGTTCCACGCGGTCGATCGCCGCGATAGGAATGGAAGGCCGCCACAAGGCGTGGCGGCCGGGTCAACGCTCCAGCTTCAACTCAAGGCTGCTTGCCGAACTCGGCCTGCTCGCGGGTCCAGGCCCGCGCCTGCTCGCTCAGCGACACACCCAGGCCGGGCCGCGTCGGCACCAACATGCGGCCGTCCTCGATCTCCAGCCGCTCGTTGAACAGCGGCTCCAGCCAGTCGAAGTGCTCCACCCAGGGCTCGGTCGGGTAGGCCGCCGCCAGGTGCACGTGCAGCTCCATCGCGAAGTGCGGGCCCAGCATCAGCCCGGCGTGCTCGGCCTGCGAGGCGATCTTCAGGAAGGGGGTGATACCGCCCACGCGCGGGCCGTCGGGCATCAGGTAGTCGGCCGCGCGGTGGCGGATGAGCTCGCCATGCTCGGCGGCGCTGGTCAGCATCTCGCCGGTGGCGATGGGCGTGTCGAACTGCGCCGCCAGCGCGGCGTGGCCTTCGTGGTCGTAGGCGTCCAGCGGCTCCTCGATCCAGACCAGGTTGAACTGCTCGAAGACGCGGCACATGCGCTGCGCCGTAGGGCGGTCCCACTGCTGGTTGGCATCCACCATCAGCGGCACGTCGTCGCCCAGGTGCTTGCGCACGGCCTCCACGCGCCGGATGTCCAGCGCCTTGTCGGGCTGGCCCACCTTGAGCTTGATGCCGCCGATGCCGCGCTCGATGGAGGCGGCCGCATTGACCAGCAACTGCTCCAGCGGCGTGTGCAGGAAGCCGCCCGAGGTGTTGTAGCACTGCACCGAGTCGCGGTAGGAGCCCAGCAGCTTGGCCAGCGACAGGCCGGCGCGCCTGGCCTTGAGGTCGTACAGCGCCACGTCGAAGGCGCCGATGGCCTGGGTGGACAGCCCGCTGCGGCCCACCGAGGCGCCGGCCCAGCACAGCTTGTTCCACAGCTTGGCGATGTCGCTCGGGTCCTCGCCCAGCAGCACTGGCGCGATCTCCTTGGCGTGCGCGAACTGACCCGGGCCGCCGGCGCGCTTGGAGTAGCTGAAGCCCAGGCCCTCGTACCCCGAGGCAGTGCGGATTTCGACGAACAGCATCGCGATTTCCGTCATCGGCTTCTGGCGCCCGGTGAGCACCTTGGCGTCGCTGATCGGCGTGGCCAGCGGCAGGTAGCACGAGGAAATGCGCACCCATTCGATGCGGTCGGTGCTGGCGGAGTGGGAGTTCGTCATGGGCAGGTCCGGTCAGGCAAGCGAAGGCGCCATGTTCCTTGGAACATGACATCGTTGTCATTTACATCACAACTTCGCTCACAGGCGAAGAAACAGTGAACAGGCCGCGAATGTTATCGTTGTCATTACGCAGGTCAAGAGGCGTGTTTGCCTTCATGGACAATCCTGGGGATTCCACCGATCCACCTGACCGACACCGCATGGCCGCCTCGCGTCCCGCCCGAAAGACCGTCACGCTCCACGATGTCGCCCGCGAGGCGGGCGTCTCGACCATCACCGCCTCGCGCGCGCTGAGCAATCCGGCCCTGGTGTCCAAGGACACCATCGAGCGCGTGCAGCAGGCGGTGCGGGCCACGGGCTACATCCCGAACCTGCTGGCCGGAGGGCTGAAGTCGCAGCGCAGCCACATGGTGGCGGCGCTGGTGCCGGCGCTGTCGGTGGCGCAGTTCCTGCCGACAATCCAGGCGCTGACCGACGTGCTGGACACGGCGGGCTACCAGCTCATCCTGGGGCAGACCGGCTATGACCATGCGCGGGAGGACGCGCTGCTGGGCACGATGCTGAGCCGGCGCCCGGATGCGCTGGTCATGTCGGGCCTGGTGCATTCGGAGGCGTCGCGCGAGCGGCTGCGCCGCGCCGGCATTCCGGTGGTCGAGACCTGGGACCTGACGGACCACCCGGTGGACATGGTGGTCGGCTTCTCGCACCTAAAGGTGGGCAGCGCCATCGCCGGCTACTTCCTCACCAAGGGCTGGCAGCGGCTGGGCATCGCCACCGGCGACGACGAGCGCGCCGCGCAGCGGCGCGAAGGCTTCGTCGCCACGCTCGGCCGCGAGCTGCCCACGGCGGTTGCACCCGCACCGAGCAGCCTGGAAAGCGGCCGGCGCGCGCTGGGCGAGCTGCTGGCGCAGGACCCTGCCCTGCAAGCGATCTACTGCAGCTCGGACCAGATGGCGCAGGGCGTGCTGGTGGAAGCGCGCGCGCGCGGGCTGCGCGTGCCGCAAGACCTGGCGGTCTGCGGCTTCGGCAACGCCGCCTTCGCGGCGCATTACGACCCGTCGATGACCACGGTGCACGTGGACGGCCCGGCCATCGGCCGCATGGCCGCCGAGCTGCTGCTCGCGCGCTGCCGCGACGAAGCCGTGGCGCAGCGCGTGGTGGACCTGGGCTTTCGCATCATCGAGCGCGAATCCACGGGAGGCAGCACGCGCGATGCAGCCCGAGCCGCCACGGCTGCGGGCTGAAACGCGGCAAAGCCTCGCGTTGCGCCGCGGCGCTCAGCCCTCGGTCTTGAGGAACAGGTCCCGGTCCGGCGCAAAGGCCGCATACAGCGGCAGCAGCGCCCCGCCGACGGCGCGCGCCTCCGCACCGATGGTGCCCGCCAGCAGCTGCGGCGGCGCCACGCCTTCCCAGTCGTACAGCGCCTGGGCGCGCTGCACCGCTTCCAGCAGCGCCTGCAGCAATTCGCGGTCGAAGGCGCCGTCGATGATCACGCCCTCCACGTCCAGCAGGCAGGCCGCAGCGTTCATGGCCATGGCGATGGCCCGCCCGGCCTGCGCCAGCCAAGCCTCGGTGTGCGGCTTCCAGGGCGGCTGCAGCGCCTGCGCCAGCGCCGCGGCATCCGTGGGCAGCCCGGCCTCGCGCCAGCGCCGCTCCAGGCCCAGCAGCGAGGCGGCGCTCAGCAGCTGCGACGGGCGCCCGCCTTCCGGGTCCGCCAAGCCCAGCGGCAACGAGCCCACGGCGCCGGCATTGCCGTGCAGCCCCGTGCGCAGCCGGCTGTCCAGCACCAGCCCGCCACCGATGAGCGTGTCCACGAACAGATACAGGAAGCTGTGCACGCTGTGGCCGCGCCCGGCCACCAGCTCCGACACGCAGGCCGCGGCCGTGTCCTTGAGCGCGTGCACCGGCAGCCCGGTGCAGCGCTCCACCTCGGCGCGCAGGTCTACGCCGTGCCAGCGCGCGGCCTGCGCCGGCTCGATGCCCAGCAGCGTGGCCCAGCCGCCCATGGACAGCGGCGCCGCCAGGCCCACGGCGGTGATGCGCTCGCTGCCTTCGGTACCCAGGTGCGCCCGGATGGCCTGCAGCCGCTGCGCGATCTCGGCCAGCACCGACTGCGGTTCCGGAAAGTCGTGTTCCAGCGACCAGCGCTCGCGCACCGTGCCCACGAAGTCCACCAGCACCGTGTCGAGCCGGCGCCGGCCCACGTGCACGCCCACGGCGAAGGCGCCGTCCGGCCGCAGGCCCAGCGGCACCGAGGGCTGGCCCACCCGGCCGCGCACCGGCGTGCCCTTGAGCAGCAGGCCCTCCTCCAGCAGACGCTTGCTGATCTGCGACACCGTCTGCGCCGTCAGCCCGGTCAGCCGCGCCAGCTCGGCGCCGGGCAGCGCGCCATGCAGCCGGATCGCGTGCAGCACCACGCGCTCGTTGTACTGGCGCAGCCCTCCCTGGCTGGAGCCGCGCGGCTTCAGGCGCGCCGGCGCGGCGGCCCCCTCGTGCTGCAGTGCTTCGACGCTCAAGCTTGTCTCCTCGCGCGCCCCGGCCCGCCGGCCGTGCCCGCCCGTGTATCCCGGTTTCGGACCGTCGTGACACTCGCCCGGCGGCCCCTACGAACCAGTGTGGTGCAGGGAGCTATTTAAATCAAGATGACTGATTATTAGAAAAAGCATTGCCGAAAAAAATGCTCCGGACCCGCGCGGGCGGTTCCGGAGCCGGAGCCTCAGCCGCTTGGCGGCTGTCGCTGAAGCAGCCGCGTCACAGCTGCAGGGCCCGTCCCCGCGGCTGTGGCGGGCCTGTTCAAACCGTCATGAGGACCGGAACTCAGGCGTGCCCGGGCGGGTAGGTAAAGCCGAAGCCGCGCTCCAGCTCCAGACGGGTTTCTTCCAGGAAGTCCTCCTGCACCGGGTCGGGCTCGCCGCCGCGCTGCAGGTGGATCTCGTACCAGGCGGCGATGAGCACACAGATGGTGGGCTCGGGCCCGTCCACGATCTCCTCGATGTCCAGCCCGCTGGCTTCGCAGATCGCCTCGATCGGCTCCATGGCGAAGACCACGGCGCCGTCCTCGGCGTCCCGCGACAGCTGCAGGTCCGAGAAGTTGATGCCCTCAGGGATGGTGGCATGCAGTTCGATCACGATTTCCCTCCGTGAATGCCGCATTCGGCATGCGCTCGTTGACGAGGGACTGGCCCTGCGGCGTGCCGTTCCCAGCCGCCGCGGTCTGGAAGGAACGGCCCCGTTGCTGCCAGGCCTCGGACTCAAGCTAGCACGATCCGCACCATGGTGCACGCCTGCCGCCGGATCGGCCCACGATCGCGCCGACCACGCGTGTGCCCGGCCGCACCGGGAAAACGACCAGCGCCTCGCGCGCCTAACGCACTGTTGCAGGGCCGCGGGCTCAACACGCCCCTGCCGATGGTCGATAGCGTGGGCAGGCCGCCACTCGCCGCGGCACGGCATCCATCCGAACCCATGACCATGACCACCCCGCCCGTTCTCATCGTGGAAAGCCATCCCGACGACCTCGCCGCCATGGCGCAGGTCCTGGCCGCCGACCACCGACTGTCGTTTGCCTGGACCGGCCGGGACGCCCTGGCTTCCGTGCGCAGGCAACGACCGGCGCTGATCCTGCTGGACACCGAGCTTCCGGACCTGGACGGCGCCACCCTGTGCCGCGCCCTGAAGGGCGATCCGGACACCGCGGCGATCCCGCTGGTGCTGCTCGCAGGCCGCGCCCAAGCCAGCCGCAGGCCAGCCGCGTTGCTGGGCGCGGACGGCTGCCTGATCAAGCCCGTGCCAACGCAGCAGCTGCTGGACTGCGTGAAGAGCCGGCTCGTTCCGCAGGCCCACACGGCCCTGGACGCCAACTACCGCGACGCGCTGGACCTGCTGTGCAGCGCCGGCGGCGATTGCCATGACCGTGCCGGCAAGCATCCCCTGCGCATGGCCGCCTATGCCGCCGCCCTGGCGGAGAGCGCGGGCTGGAGCCTCGAGGATGTGAACCTGATCAACGTGGCCGCCGCGCTGCACGACATCGGCGAGCTTGGCCTGCCCGATGCCATCCTGCTCAAGCCGCTGAAGCTCGACGCCGGCGAGTGGGAGCTCATGAAGACCCACTGCCAGATCGGACACGACATGCTCGCCCGGAAGCCGGCTCCGGTGTTCCAGCTGGCCGCGCCCATTGCGCTGCACCACCACGAGAAGTGGGACGGCAGCGGCTACCCGGCGGGCCTGGCGGGGCGGGACATTCCGGAGGCGGCGCGCATCGTGGCGGTGGCCGACGTGTTCAACGCGCTGACGACGACGCGCCCCTACCGCAAGGCCTGGCCGGTGGACATCGCGATGGCCACGCTGCGAGGCGCAGC
>JAEYPG010000368.1 GCA_023410975.1 Pseudomonadota bacterium | reverse complement strand
TCCCAGGCCTCGCGGTTGGCACGCAGCGTGATCTCGTCGCCCGCGCCGCCGCACAGGTAGGCCCAGGCGGCGGGGTCCATGCGCTCGCGCGCATGCGCCTCGTAGTCGGCGGCGCCGGCGATGCCGGCCGGGATGCGCGGCCGTGCCGCGGCGGCGGGGGAGCTGTTGCTCATCGCGCGGCTTTCAGGTGTCGGCCCACATGCGCAGCAGGTTGTGATAAGTGCCGGTGAGCGCCACGGCTTCTTCCGTTTCGCCCTCGCGCTCGCGCAGCCGCATGAGCGTCATGTCCAGGTCGAACAGCAGCCGGCGCTGCTCGTCGCTGCGCACCATGCTCTCGACCCAGAAGAAGCTGGCCAGCCGATGGCCGCGCGTCACCGGCGCCACGCCGTGCACGCTGGTGCTGGGGTAGAGCACCGCGTCGCCGGCGGGCAGCTTGATCTCGCGGCTGCCGTAGGTGTCGTCGATGACGAGCTCGCCGCCGTCGTACTCCTCGGGCTCGGCCAGGAACACCGTGCAGCTCACGTCGGAGCGCACGCGCTGGCCGTTGCTGCGCGAGTGCATCACGGCGTTGTCCACGTGCTTGCCGTAGCAGTTCGCCTCCCCGCCGTAGCGGTTGAACAGCGGGTTGAAGATCTTCTTGGGCAGCGCGGCGGAGAAGAACAGCGCATGCCGGTCCAGCGCGCGCAGCACCAGCGCCTGCAGCGCGCGCGCGGCCTCGCTGCCTTGCGGCAGCTGCTCGTTGTTCTTGTAGTGCACGGCCTGCGCGCCGGCGGTGGAGCGGCCGTCGAGCCAGTCGGCGCCGTCGAGCAGGCTGCGCGCCTGCCGCAGCTCCTCGGCCGTGAGCACGTTGCGAAGATGAATCAGCATGGCAGGACCTCAGGCTGCGGCAGTGGGCCTTAGAAGCGTGCCTTCAGGCTGACCTGCACCGTGCGCGGCGCGCCCGAGGCATAGAAGCCGCGGTACAGCGAGTCGGCGTAGAGCTTGTCGGTCAGGTTGAGCACGTAGAGCTTGGCCGTCAGGTTGTCGTTGATGGTGTACTCGGCCATCGCGTCGAAGGTGGTGAAGGCCGGAGCGACCACATGGCGCGAGCCTTCCGGATTCTGCTTGTCGCGGAAGTTCAGGCCCGCGCCCAGGCGCAGCTGCGGCAGCACGCGGTAGGTGCTCCACACGCTGGCGCTGTGCTTGGGCGTGAGCGCCGAGCGGTCGCCTGCGACTTGCGCACCCGTGCCGGTGGCGCTGAGCACGACGTTGCTTTCGTCGATCTTGGCTTCCGGGATCCAGGTGTAGGACACGTAGGCGTCCCATACCGGCGACAGCCGGCCGGCCACGTTGAGCTCCAGGCCCGCCGCATGGCGCTTGCCCGAGAGCAGCTGCTGCGTCGCGGCGCTGTCGGAATCGGTGTTGCGCTCGTTGTATTTCTCCGAATAGAAGAGCGCCGTGCCCAGCGACAGGTTGTTGTCCAGCAGATCGAACTTGGCGCCGACTTCGAGGTTGCGGCTCTTCTCGGGCGGGGTGCGGATGTCCTTGTTGTCCAGGGCCGGTCCCTGGACGGCGTACTGGTAGGTGTCGGCCGACACGTTGTACGAGGTGCCGAAGGACGCGTAGTAGCTCGACCAGTCGTTGGGCTGGAAGATCATGCCCAGGCGCGGGCTCCAGAGGTTGTCGCTGCGCTCGGCGCTGTTGGGCACGAAGCTGACGACGCCGTTGTTGGTGACGCGCACGGTGCTGTTGTACGAGGCCTCGAAGTGGTCGAAGCGCAGACCCGCCACCAGCTTGAGCTCGGGCGTGAGGGACATCGTGTCCTGCACGTAGGCCGACAGGTTCTTGGCCCGGAAGGTGTTCAGGTAAGGAGCGTCCGGCACGGCGACGGATGCGCCGTCGTTGGGTGTGCCAACCGTCGTCAGGGGTGCCGTCGGGAGCGTCACCGAAGCGGGGAAGCTGCCCGGAACGTTCTGGTTGCGCCGGCCCTTGTCATGCGAGAGCTCCACGCCCGTGAGCAGGTAGTGGCGCTTGCCCATCCAGTCGAAGTTGCCGCTGAAATCGCTTTGCAGCGTGGTGACGTCGCTGATACCGACGCGGCCCTTGTAGGCGCGGCGCAGCACGGTGGCGTCGCTGAACGTGGCCGGCGTCACCGCGAGACCGCCGGGCTGGTTGGCCGCCGGGGCGAAGCCGATCATGCTGGCCCACAGGTCACGCTCGTAGCGGCCGTGGCGCAGCGTGGTCTTGAGCTGCGCGCCTCCGCCGAAGCGGTGCAGATGCGTCAGCGTGGCGTAGTCGGCCGAGCCGTCGTTGTGGTCCGAGGCCAGTCCGTAGTAGTTCTTGGCCGGCAGCACGGTCTGTACGTGGCCTGCCGTGGACAAGAACCACGGATGGTTGTAGTTCGGAATGTTGTTGTACTTCAGGTGGTAGAAGCCGACGGTGAACTCGTCGGAGCTGCCCATGCCCCAGCGGAAGGAGGGCGCGATGCCGTGCTTCTCGACGTTGGCGCCCCAGTTGCCCGTGTGCTCGCCCATGACGTTCAGGCGCAGTGCCGCGGTATCGCCCACGGTCCAGTTGAAGTCGCCCGTGACGCGTTTCTTGTCGCCCGAGCCGACGATGATCTCGGCCTCGTGCTGGTCGTTGAGGAAGGGCTGCTTGTTGACCTGGTTGACCACGCCGCCGGTGGAGCCGCGGCCGAAGAGCATGGAGGCCGAGCCCTTGAGCACCTCGATGCGCTCGAAGTTGAAGGTGTCGCGCTCGTACAGCGGCGCGTCGCGCAGCCCATCCACATAGAGGTCACCCGCCTGCTGCAGCGAGAAGCCGCGCAGCCGCACGTCTTCCTCGCCGGTCTCGCCGGCCATGAAGCTCACGCCAGCGGTGTTGCGCAGCACGGACTTGACCTCGTCAAGGTTGCGGTCGTCCATCAGCCGCTCGGTGACCACGGTCACCGATTGCGGAATGTCGCGCAGCTTCTGCTCGCCCTTGCCGATGGTGGTGCTGGTGGCGCGCAGCGTGTTCTTGCCGCTGGGCTCGGCGCCTGCCTTGGCGCGCACTGCGGGCATCACGGCTTCGGTGTCCTTGGCCGGGGCCTCGGCCTGCTGGGCCATCGCTGCGCCGGCGATGCTGAAGCCGGCGGCCAGGGCGCCCAGCGGGAGCAGGGCGCGGCGGTCGTTCTTGTGGGTCATGCGAATACTCCAGGTTGAGTTCGGCCAAGGCGCGCACGGCGCCTGGAAAAAATTGGCAGGAAACGGGGGAGGGCGCGCGGCGCTGCGCCGCGCGCCTGCGAGATCAGGGCGTCTCGGGCGTGCTGACGAAGCCCACCTTGGACAGCCCGGCCTTGGAGGCGTCGGCCAGGGTCTCGGCCACGAAGCGGTAGGCCACGGCCTGGTCGGCGCGCAGGTGCACCTCGGGCTGCGGATCCTTGGCGCCCTCGGCGGCGAAGCGCGCGGCGGCGTCCTCGCGGCTCACGGGCTCGCCGTTCCAGAAGCGCTGGCCGGCGGCGTCGATGGCGAACTCGATCTTCTGCGGCGGCGCCTGGTTGACCGCGCTGCTGGCCTTGGGCAGGTCCAGCTTCACGGCGTGGGTGAGCAGCGGCGCGGTGACGATGAAGATCACCAGCAGCACCAGCATCACGTCGATGAGCGGGACCATGTTGATGTCGGACACCGGCGCGGATGAGGACTTGCGGTCGAAGCTGGCGAAGGCCATGGCAGGAACTCCTTGAGGTCGCTGGGATGAGGCCTCAACCAGCCGTGCGCAGGCCGCGCACGTTGCTGCCCGGCTCGGGCGCCGGCTCGGCCGCCGCGGGCTTCATGGTCTGGCCCATGGACAGGAAGGTCAGCAGCTCGAAGGCGAAGGCGTCGAGCCGGGCATTGAGCACGCGGTTGCTGCGCGTGAAGGCGTTGTAGGCCACCACCGCGGGAATGGCCACGGCCAGGCCGATGCCGGTCATGATCAGCGCCTCGCCCACCGGGCCGGCCACCTTGTCCAGCGTGCCCGCGCCGCTCATGCCGATGGCCAGCAGCGCGTGGTAGACGCCCCACACCGTGCCAAACAGGCCCACGAAGGGTGCGGTGGCGCCGACGGTGGCCAGCGCGGTCAGGCCGTTCTCCAGCCGGGTGGTTTCCTCGTCAAGCACCTTCTTGATGGTGCGGGTGACGAAGTCCTGCGCCGAGCCGGCCTCGCTGAGCTTGGCCGCGCCGTACTTGGCGTGGTGCGATTGCGCGTGCATCGCATGTGCGGTCAGGTGCGAGAAGGGATCGTGTGCGCCGTGGGTGGTGATCTCGTTGCCCACCTCTTCCAGCGAGCGCGCGTCCCAGAAGAACTTGAGGAACTGTTCGCTGCGCTTCTTGCGAAGGACATGCGCGATGCCCTTGATGGCGATCAGCGCCCAGGACAGCACCGACATGCCCACGAGGATGAGCAGCAGGCCCTTGCCCACGGCATCGCTCTGGGCCAGGAAATGGGCGAAGCCCACGGCGGTTTGGGGATCGTTCATGGGGCTCACTCCTCAAGTTCGAAGATCAGGGGCATCAGCACCCAGAAGGCTTGGGGCTGACCGTTTTCCATGTAGGGCTTGAAGCGCGTGGCCCGCACCGTGGCCAGCGCCGACTCGTCCAGGCGCGCGAAGCCCGACGAGCGCATGACCTGCGTCTGCTGCGGCAGCCCGCGGGCGTCCACCAGGACGCGCACGGTCACCCTGCCGGACTCGCCCGCGCGGCGCGCCGCCGGCGGGTAGTTCAGCACCGGCGGCGAGAGGTACTCGACGGCGCTGATGGAGATGGTCTTGGGCTGCGGCGGCGCCGCGGGCGGAGCTGGCGGCGCCGGCGGTGCGGGC
>JAEYPG010000326.1 GCA_023410975.1 Pseudomonadota bacterium | reverse complement strand
CGCGCTCGCCCTCGCGCGTGAAGGGCAGCGCGCGGCCTTGGGCCGTGGCGGACTGCAGCTCCAGCGCTTCGCCCAGCTCCAGCAGCAGCGTGCCGCGGTGCCCGGCCGGCAGGGTGAGGCGGTCGTGGCCTTGCAGCCGGCCGGCGGCGGGGTCGAGGCGCAGCGTCAGGTGGTGGGAGGCGGTTGGTGGCGCAACCGGGACGGCGGCCGCGGCCAGGTGCAGGGCGGCGAGCAGGGCCGCCAGGAGCTTCGCGGCCATCGGTTGCGCGGGCATCAGGCCAGCGGCGACACGCCGATCAGCCAGGCGTGCGCCCCGGCGAGGAAAAGCACGTACAGCAGCAGCCCGGCGCCCAGGGCGATGAGGTCGTTGGCCGGGCGCGGCGGGGCGCCGGGCACGGGTCCGCGCGGGTGGCGCTTGGCGGAGATGCGGTCGGCCACCGCCCAGATCAGGAAGCCGCCGAAGAGCAGCACGTCGGCCAGCGTGCCGTTGGCCAGCAGGTGCGCCAGCGCCCACAGCTTCACCGCCGCGAGCATCGGGTGCTTCGCGGCGGCCTGGATGCGCCCGGGCAGGTACGCGGCCAGCAGCAGCGGGAACACCGGCAGCATCAGCAGCAGCGCCAGGTGGCGGGTCCAGGTCGGCGGCGTGTAGAGCACCACCGGCGACTGCCGCGCCCAGCCGTAGCCCACGATCAGCAGCGCGAAGCCGGCCAGCGACACCAGCGAGTACAGGCCCTTCCACGGCTTCTCGCCGTGCCGCGCGATCCAGCCCCGGCGCCAGTCGGGCGCGAGGATGGACACCGAGTGCGTTCCCAGGAACAGGAGCAGGCCGAGCAGCAGCAGGGTCATGGCGGGGGTCCTCCGCGTCAGGGGGTGCGCCGGATCATAGGCGCGCTCCCCGATGCGCCCGCAACCTCAAGGGCCACGCCCGGGCCGCGGCCCTACTCCCGCCCTTCCTGCAGCTGCCACATGCGCACGCACAGATCGATGGCGCGGGCCATGCACTCCAGGCGGTTCTGCAGGATGCAGTAGTCGGCCATCTTCACCGGGCCGGCGAGGAAGCGGCGCACCTGCTGCTCCCAGTCCTCCACCGCGTTGCGCGCGCGCTCCAGGCCCTCCACGGCCTGCTCCGGGCCGAGCACGCCCACGCGCTCGATGAGGGCCTGGATCTCGCGGATGCGGTCGCGCCACAGCGCTTCCAGGCTCTCCGCCGCCAGCGCCTGGCACAGGTGCTGGATGCGCGCGCGGTTGAGCTGCATCCAGAAGTGCTGCAGCAGGTCGGCCAGCGACTCCAGCTGCGCGGCCTCCTCCGGCCGCATGCGGGGCGCGAAAGGGTGGCCGAAGAGGGAGTGGGAAGGGGGCCGGTATCGGGCCCGGGGGCGCAAGCTGGACATGGCGGTGCAATCTCGGGAAATCGGGCGGACGGTCGCCGCGCCGCGCCGGCAGGTCCTGACGCCCGGCCTGCGGCACGCCCGGGGCAGCCGCTCTCGGGGCGGCAGCTCGGCGGCTGTCGGTCGGCGCTTCGGTGGTGGTGTCCGGAGCAGAGCGGCGGTGCTTGGAGCGGTACACAGCAAGCGGCTGACCCGCATCCTGGGGGCCCCGGGCACGACCCGGATTGCTGTACCGGCACCCCGCTGGCGGTGCCGCAGGTGCTCACTTCGCAGGGCTTTGTGGGGACGGCACCGCTTTGGCCGCCGCCGCGGCCTCAAGTCTGGCCGGCAGATGCCGATGGAAAGGCAGCCGGCGCGCCCAGCGCCGTTCGCCGCGCCGTACCGGCACGCCGCCGTTGTTGCCGGTCGGGCTGTGCGCGCTGCGGCATGTTTTCCATGCCATGACCTCTGCCCATTCCGATTCAGCCCCGATTCAGGCTGCGGCGCCTGCGCCGGGCCCGCGCGCGGCGCTGCGCGCGGGCGCGGTGCTGCTGCTGGCCTGCGTGGCGCTGGTGGCCGCGGCCAGTGTCTTCCTGTGGCAGGCGCGCGAGAGCGCGCTGCGCCAGGCGCAGCAGACCAGCGCCAACGTGGCGGGGTCGGTGCTCGACCACATGGAGGCCACGCTGCGCGAAACCGAAGCCTTCATGGCCGTGGTCTCGCGCACGATGCTGGCGCCCTACAGGGACGGCAGCCCTACGCAGGCGCTGCGCGAGGAGATCCTGCGCCGTGTCAGCCTGCAGCCCGCGCTGCACGACCTGTACGTCTACGACGCCAAGGGCAAGCTGCGCGTGAGCTCCTACGCCGGGCAGCGCTACGAGGCCTCGGCGCAGGGGCGCGAGTTCTTCGAGCTGCACCGCGCCAGCGCGCGCGACGACCTGTACGTGGGCAAGCCCTACCGCACCGAGCCGCATGGCGACTGGGTCGTGCCGCTGTCGCGGCGCCTCACGCATGCAGACGGCCGCTTCGCCGGCGTGGTGGTGGGGGCGCTGTCGATGAAATACCTGCAGCAGTACCTGGACCGCTTCGATCTTGGCCCGGACGCGCTGCTGGCGCTCAACTCGCGCGCCGCCACGGTGCTGGCGCGCCGGCCCTACAGCGAGGCCGCCCTGGGGGCGGATCTCAAGAACTCGGTGCTCAACGTCGAGCATTACGCGCGCGCGCGCTCGGGCACCTTCACCGCCATCTCGCCGCTGGACGGCCTGCGGCGCCAGTACAGCTTCGTGCACTCCCAGGGCTACCCGGTGATGGTGGTGGTGGGTCTGTCGCGCAACGAGGTGCTGGCCGCGTGGCGGCGTTCGGCCTGGCTCAACGCGGCGGCCGTGGCGGTGGTGGTGGCGGGGCTGGTGCTCGCGGGGCTGATCAACCACCGCACGCTGCGCGCGCAACTGGCGCTCACGCGCGAGCTGCAGGGCTCCAACCGGCGCTTGGCGGAGCTGGAGCACGCCATCAACGAGCACGCCGTGGTGGCGGTCACGGACGTGCGGGGCGTGATCCTGAGCGTCAACGAGCGCTTCTGCGCGCTGTCCAAGTACAGCGCCGAGGAGCTCATCGGCAGTCCGCACAGCATCGTGCGTTCGGACCGGCACCCGGCCTCGTTCTTCAAGCAGATGTGGCGCACCATCGCGCGCGGCGGCGTCTGGCAGGGCCAGCTCGAGAACCGCGCCAAGGACGGCAGCACCTACTGGGTGGACACGACCATCGTTCCGCTGCTCAACGAGCGCGGCAAGCCCTACCAGTACATCGCCATTCGCACCGACATCACCGAGCTGCGGCGCACGCAGCTGGAGCTGCAGACGGCGCACGAGCAGCTCGCGCGCAGCAACGAGGAGCTGGCGCGGCTGGCGGCCTTCGACCCGCTCACCGGCCTGGCCAACCGGCGCCGCTT
>JAEYPG010000211.1 GCA_023410975.1 Pseudomonadota bacterium | reverse complement strand
GTTCCGGGGTCGGTTCCGGGGTCGGTTCCGGCGTCACCGGCGGAAGGCCGGTTTCGATCTCGTGCTTGTACTTTTCAGCCAGCTGATCGATCAACTGGTTCAACGTGGCCGGATCGAAGGGCTTGCCGCTCTGGATGTCACCAACCGCATCCAGCAGCGCTTTTTGGGAGACCGCGGCAGCCCCTCGCGCGGTGGCCAACATCGCCGCGGCTTCCGCGAACCCGGAAGCGCTGGAATCGCCGGCTTGGACAAGAGCCCGCGCCTGGGAAAGCGTCATCCCGCTCGCGCTGGGCCCATACGCGTGATCGATGGCGTCGATGCTCGCATTGATGGCCTCGACGAGCTTCTGGGCCACGGCCTCGTCCCCCACGATCGCCTTGATCGCATGGTCAACGACTCCGTGCAGCGACGTCGCTCCGCCGCTGATGGCTTCCTCGATCTTGCCGAGGGCTGTGTTCAGATCACCACCGGCCGCCTTGGTCGCTGCCTGGACGAGCGCATACATCTCCTGCTGCGCCGCGAAGACCCTCTCGCCCAGGGCAGCCTTTTCGCCCTTCATCGCACCGATGAAGTCGAAGGTCCGCAGGTCTTCCTCGATGTCGCCGAGGCCCAGCATCTGTTTGATCTGGGCCTGTGTCAGGCCCGAGTTCGACAGCAGCAGCGACAACGGCGAAATGACGGTCAGCTGGCCCGCCACAGGCGAGAAGAGCTCGCCGATTTCAATGCCGGTCTCGCCGTCCACCCCCCCAGATTCAACGAAGAGGCGGCCCAGCGGCGTGGCCAGGAAACCTTTGAGCGTGACGTGACCGTTCTCGTCGGTGAAGTCAAAAAGCTCGGCATCCCAGCGGCCGTTGCCGTTCGCATCGACAAAGGACTCGCCCTCGTCCCAACGGCCATTGCCGTTCGCGTCATCAAAAGCTTCCGCATCCCAGCGGCTGTTGCCGTTCGCGTCGTAGAAGACTCGGGCACCCTTGACGTAGCCGTCAACAACCACGATATCGATATCGCGCGGCTGCTCCGGCTCGACGCTTACAGGCGGCTCGGTAACGGGCGGCTCCGTCGGCACGGGCGAAGGGCTCGGTTGCGGCGGCTCAGTGACAGGCGGCTCCGTCGGCGCAGGCGAAGGGCTCGGTTGCATGGGCGAACCACCACCGCCGCCGCCACCGCCGCCGATCAGTGCGCCCAGCAGGGCTGCACCTGCCGCGCCAGCGATGCCCGCCACGGGCATCCCCTGCGTGGCACCTGCTGCAGCGGCATCGCCGGACGACCCATCGGGCAGGACAGCAGCAGCGCGGTCGTCATCGTCATCGGTCTCGGAGCTCGACTTGGTGGCCTCGGCCCCTGCGCCGACGACGTCGACTTGCGCCGCTGCGATGGCCTGGCGCAGTTCGCTTGCAACAGCAGCCACATCCTCATGCGTCTCCTGCGGCGCCATCGCCTCCACAGGCAGTTGCGGAGCTTCGTGCGGTACCGGGGGCAGGTGCTGTTCCAGTGCAGGCTGCCAGACTGCCGCATCGGCCTCGGGCTTCGCCCCTTTCAGAGTGCTTTCAGACGAGCGGGACGTGTCCCCTTGCTTGTTTGCCAGCAGCTCGCCTGCAGCGCCCAGCAAAGCTCCGACGGAAAGCGCTTTTCGTAGCTTTCCTTTACCTTTCTTCCTACCCTTCACCGGCTCATCCATTTTCGCTCCCGACACCAAGTTTTACGCTGTTCGCACACCGCAACCATAAACTGATAGCTGTTACTGATGATATCAGTTACCTACTTGCCGCCATCAGTTTCCAAGTGGATGTATCGGAACAACGCCGCACTTTCTTGATGTTCTCGTCTTCAAAAAAATGTCAATTCTTGAAACTTTGGGATTGATATGAGCCACCATGCATAGACAGCGCACCAGCTTTCCGCGGCGGACCACAACGACAGCCAAGGCGCCCAGCGGGTGCCGGCTCCAACCTCCGACCTGCCATGCATGAGCACTCCTACGCCTCAAGACAGCATCACCACCGCAGCGGCACGGACGTCGTCGGCACCAAGGAGGCCGCGGAGCTGCTGCACGTCTCCGTAGCCACCGTGCAAAAGATGGTCGAACGCGGAGAGCTGGAGGCCTGGCGCACCGAAGGCGGACACCGCCGCATCCCGCTGCGCTCGATCCTGGAGCTCACCCGCAGCCGCACCAGCGTGGCGCCCCCAGCCGGACGGCCACTGTCGATCCTGCTGGCAGAGCCCAACGTCAGCACGGCCCGGGCACTGGGCAGATTCCTGCACAACTGGGGCTCGGCGGTAAAGCTGACATCGGTTGATAATGCAACCGATGCGCTGGTCAGCATCGGGCGCGCGATGCCGGACCTGCTCATTACCGATCTGGCGATGCAGCCGCTGGATGGCTTCGAGCTGATCAAGGCGATCCGCCGCAACGCCGACATGGCGCAGCTACGCATCCTCGTGGTGACCGCACTGTCGGACGAAGACATCCGGGCCCGTGGCGGCTTGGACCGGCGCACGCTGTGCTACCGCAAGCCGCTGCCGTTTCAACGGCTTGCCGGCTTCATCGACGCACAACTCATGGCGCTCGACGAGCGCGGCGCCAATCAAGGCAGTTGAAGCCGCATGGGCGCCAGGCCGCCGTGATCAGGCCAAGCTGCCTGCGCGGCCATCCCGGACAACGGCTTCGACCGCGTGGAACGCCCTGTCCACGATAGAGCGCACCTCGGCCATGGCATCGCGGACGTCGCATCCGGCTTCGCGGCGCAAGCGTTCCTCGCGGCGGCGCACCGCCAGAGCGGCATTGCGGCACCAACCGGCATCCAGCGTGTTGGCAACATCGTGAACGACCGCAGCGGCCTGCTCGCCGGACAGGCTGTCGTTGGCCGTCAGCTTCAGCACGCAACCGGAGCGGTCAGCGAGAAACTCGTGCAGGAGTTGGGCAACCGCGCCCAGGTTGCCATCAAAGTCTTGGATCGCCCGCTCCAGATCAACTTCCAGGTCATCGGCCAATAAATGGGAGTTCATCGAGGTTTCTTCCGTTTCGCGTCTTGCCATGCGCAGCGTCAATGCCACGACGGACCGCAAGCACGCCTACGCCTGAAGCGGAAGCAACGGTTCGGGAAAGCCGGCGAGGCCGGCGGCATGGACTCACGCTCCTTGTCCCTGCGACGGCGGACGACAACCTCGAAAGCGTGTCCTCGAATTGTCAGCGCGGTATGCGAACCAGGGGGGACTGCCGCCGTGAACGTTCGCACACCAGCGCGCTGCCTGATGCGCGGCTCATGTGGCGCGGCCCGGTCCGCACGCGGCTGGGTTCAACGGCGGCACGCATGCAGCGGCGCTTTGCAGTCATATCTGAAGCCGGCGCGCGGCTCACATGCCGAGGAAGGCATGTGGACGAAGCAATCACTGCGGCGACGGCACTGAAACGATGAAAGGGCTGGCCTTCAGGGCTGCGCGCTCCGCATCGCGCAGTTCGATATTGGGGAAGCTCACATATCCAAGCCACATCAAGGAGCCGGCATCGCACCCTGAAGCACCCTGCTCGCATCCCTCGGGGTGCGGAAGCCCCAAAGCATGGCCGAGTTCGTGGCCTAGCCCACCTATCCAGCGGCTGATACCGGCAGAGCCCACATAAGGAATCGCGGCGCCACAAGCATCAATGATGGCTTCTTCACCAGAAACTCCTTGAAGGTCCTGCGCCGGCAATATAGCCACACCCTGAGCGCTGGCACCCAGGCTTTCCTTACCGCCACATTGATGACGCACATCCGCATAGATTACCCATCGGTGCGCCGAGTCGTTCCAGGCGAATTCAGGAATGCAGTCCTTAACGGCAGCCGCGACCCGACTCCAGGACTGTGTGGCGTAATAGGAGGCGGGCTCTCGGCCCTGGCAGGTTTCAACGGAGGGACTTGCGAGCCGGATACTGCGCCCCTCTAGACGCTGTGCATACCAGTCCTGAATCGAAACAGCCGCGCGCTCGATAGCCGATTTGTACGTGGCACGCACACCGGTATCCGCAGGGTGGAAATAGATGAATCGGACCGTTTTTTCTTCTTGCGCGCCCAGTACTTTTTGTTCGATGGCGCTGCTTGCACCCGCTTCACCACCTCCGCCACAAGCTGAAACAAGCTGGCAGGCAAATAGAGCCTGCAACAACAGCATCCTTCTTTCCATTTCACCCCCAAACTCAAGATGGTGAATATCTCGAAGATATGCCGGCAAACCGATTTCCAGTCGATGAAGCCGACTCCCGCGTCCGGCTGAAAATGACTCCCCGTGCTTGCTCTCAGGCATTACCAATAGGTCACGTCGCGCCAGACGCACCCATTTAATGCTTCGCCAATCTGCCTCTCAATACGCCACCCCCTCTTTCCGCGCCCCTCATCGAGCGACGATTTTTTACAGAAACATCTACATCACGACGCAATTGATTCAATTTAAAAAACAACCAAACCTGAGCAACATTTAATTACAGCGCTTATCGAAGAATGCTTTTCGTACAAATTGGTAAGTGATAGGAAGGCCGTGCATAACTGCCGCGCGAGGTTCACGCTGGCTTGGTCGTGCTTGCGGAACTTCCCCATGGACTCTGTTCAGGGTCCCCCCTAACCTGCTTCGCACCAGCATCACCTGGAGGAAGCGCCATGGCATCCGAACCGTTCAACCAGGGCTCAGTGCCGTCGCCGTCCGGTACGGCCCCGGCGGCCGCCCCTTCCGAGGGTTCACAGACCCGGCTGCGCACGCTGCGCTGGTCCGATCCGCTGCACTGGCTGGCCCTGGGCTGGCGCGACTTCACCCGCTGCCCCGGCCTGGGCCTGTTCTACGGTGCCGCCTTCGTGGCCATGGGCTATGCGCTCATGAAGGTGTTCGAGGAAGCGCCCGCCTACGTGCTGGCGCTGTCAGCAGGCTTCCTGCTCGTGGGTCCCTTCCTGTGCCTGGGCCTGTACCAGGCCAGCCGCCACCTGGAGCGCGGCGAGCGGCCCGACCTGGGTGACTCGCTGCTGGCGTGGGACACCCGCACCGGCACGCTGGCCCTGTTCGGCGGCGTGCTGCTGGTGCTGGAAATGATCTGGGGCCGCGCCGCAATGGTGGTGTTCGCCGTCAGCTTCGACGGCATGCCCGACTTCAAGGGCTCGCTGCTGATGCTGGCCGACCCCGAGAACCTGGGCTTCACCGTCACGTACCTGGCCGTGGGTGCCGTCTTCGCCGGGCTGATCTACGGCGTGAGCGTGGTCTCGATCCCGATGATCCTGGACCGCCAGACCGACGCCGTCACCGCCGGCCTCGCCAGCCTGCGGCTGTGCCTGACACAGCCGGGCGTGATGATCTTCTGGGGGGCGCTGGTCACGCTGCTGGTCGTGGCCGCGATGCTGCCCTTCTTCGCCGGGCTGCTGGTGGTGGGCCCGTGGCTGGGGCATGCCTCCTGGCACGCCTACCGCGGCGCCGTGGAGCCTGAGCCCCAAGCCGCCACGGCGGCAGCGGCGCAGGATCAGAGCACCGGCGCGGCGCGCGACATCTCGATGTGAGGGATGTCGTCCTCCAGGTAGGTCTCGCCCTCCGCCCGGAAGCCGTGCACCTCGTAGAAGCGCTGCAGATGGGCCTGCGCCGAGATGCGCAGGCCGTGCCCCGGGTGGACGAGCGCGCATTCGCGCAACCCCTGGGCCACCAGCTCGTGGCCCAACCCCGTGCCACGGGTCTCGGGTGAGGTGACCACGCGGCCAATCGAGGCCTCCGTGTACTTCAGCCCTGGCGGCACCAGGCGCAACGCCGCCTGCAGCGTTCCGGCCGCGTCGAAGCCCAGCAGGTGCAGGCAATGCGGGTCGGCGCCGTCGGGATCCAGGTAGACGCAGTTCTGCTCCACCACGAACACCCGCGAGCGCAGCTGCAGCAGCGCGTAGAGCGTCGCGGCATCCAGCGCCGCGAAGGGCACGCAGCGCCAGCGAAGCCGCAGCCCCCCACCCGTTCGCCCCGAGCTTGCCGAAGGGCTGGCAGCCTGATCGAGCGACGGGGCTTTGACGGAGCTTGTCCTGAGCGTGCCGAAAAGCTCGGAACTGCTCATGGCAGCAGCACGCTGCAGCCGGTGGTCAGCCGCGCCTCCAGGTCGCGGTGTGCCTGCGACGCGTTTTTTTTTTATTATAGGGGGTCCACCGTGATCTTCAC
>JAEYPG010000178.1 GCA_023410975.1 Pseudomonadota bacterium | reverse complement strand
TGCCCTGGCCGTGCAGCGAGTTCACCCGCGCGCGCGTGCCGCCGGCCCAGTCCGCGAAGGCGCTGCCGGGCTCCAGGACCACCTCGTGCCGCTCGGCGAACTGGGCCTCCAGGTCCACGTCCTGCGGCTCGCGGTGGTCCAGGTGCTCGGGCTCGGTATGCACCTGCTGGTAGAGGCTGCCGCCCAGCGCCACGTTCATCTCCTGCAGCCCGCGGCAGACGCCGAACAGCGGCGTGCCGGCGCCCACCGCCGCGCGGACCAGCGCCATGGTCAGCCGGTCGCGGCGCGAATCGAGCAGGTCCGTCTCCAGCGCCGACGCGCCGAAGTGCGTGGCCTCGACGTTCGAGGGCGAGCCGGTCAGCAGCACGCCGTCCACCAGCGGCAGCAGCTCCGGGACGTCCGCGGCGCCGGCCATCGGGAACAGCACCGGCTGCAGGCCCAGCTCGCAAACGGCCGCGGCATAGCGGTCGGCCAGGACGGTGTAGCCGCCCGGGTCGGAGAGGTCGAGGTTGCGGTGACAGGCCGGCAGCCACACAAGGGGTTTGTTGGCGCTCATGCGGCCGATGCTGCGTCCGGGCCCGTGGCCGCGCGAGGGGGCGATGCCGCAAGGTCATGTAGGACGGTACCGATACCCGCGGCGGCTGGGCAGGGCGCTCCAGGCTGCCGCCGGGAACCCGCTCAGCCCCCGCCCGCCCCGTGCCCGGTTTGTGCCAGCGCCACCGCCAGCCGCGCCCCCACTTCCGCGTTGTGCTTCACCAGCGCGATGTTGGCCGCCAGGCTGCGCCCGCCGGTGAGCGCCTTGATGCGCGCCAGCAGGAAGGGCGTGACCTCCTTGCCCGTGACGCCCTGCGCCTCGGCCTCGGCCAGCGCCTGCCCGATCAGCGCGTCGATCTCCTCCCGTGGCATGGCCGCGTCCGCGGGCACCGGCACGCTCAGCACCACGCCACCGGCCAGGCCGAGGTCCCACTTGGTGCGGATCAGCCGCGCCTGCGCGGCCGGCTCGTCCACGCGGCGGTCCGCCCTGAAGCCGCTGTCGCGCGTGTAGAAGGCGGCGAAGTTCTCCTGCTCGCAGGCCAGCACCGACACGCCGTGCGTCTCCAGGTACTCCAGCGTCAGGCCGATATCCAGGATCGACTTGGCGCCGGCACACACCACCGCCACCGAAGTGTGCGCCAGCTCCTGCAAGTCGGCCGAAATGTCGAAGCTCTGCGCCGCGCCCCGGTGCACGCCGCCGATGCCGCCGGTCACGAACACCTCGATGCCCGCGAGCTGCGCGCAGATCATGGTGGCCGACACCGTGGTGGCGCCCAGCTCGCCGCTGGCCAGCACGGCCGGCAGGTCGCGGCGGCTGGCCTTGTGGGCCTGGCCGGAACGGCCCAGCAGCTCCAGCTCCCCGTCCGCCAGGCCGATGCGGATGCGACCGTCCATCAGCGCGATGGTTGCGGGTTCCGCTCCCTGGGACCGCACCACCGCCTCCACCTCGCGCGCCGTGCGCACGTTCTCCGGGTACGGCATGCCGTGGGCGACGATGGTCGATTCCAGCGCCACCAGCGGCCGCCCGGCGGCGCGGGCGGCAGCGGCGGCCGGGCTGAAGCTGAGCCAGGAGCGGGCGATGTCCATGTCCATGCGTGGGGCGTTCTCGTTGCGGGGCGTCGCAGTGTGCCGCAGCGCTGCACGCGCGCCGCCCGGGCGCATCGGCTGCTCTTGTGCCCGGGGGCAGAATCCAGCGGGCATCCGTTTCGATGACGCCGGCATACGCATGAACGACAACACCCGCTATCTACAGGGCCCTCAGCCACCGCCTCAGCCGGGCGCGCCGCCCTACGAGGACCTGCTGCGCCTGGCACAGCGGCTGAGCCTGGCCTGCGAGACCGGGCGCCTGGGCTCCTGGGAGTTCGACCTGCGCCGCCAGACGCTGCATGGCGACGAGCAGTACCTGCGCATCCTGGGTTTCGAACCCCAGGAGACGCCCACACCGGCGCAGGTGCTCGCGCTGTTCGCGGACGAGGAGCAGCGCACCCTCGCCGAGGCCTTCACGCGCTGCTGCCAAGAGGGCACGCCTTACGACCTGGTGCTGCAGCTCACCAACCGCCAGGGCAGGGTGATGTGGACACGCTCCGTCGGCAAGGCCGTGCGCGACGCGGCCGGCGACATCGCCTTGGTCCAGGGCATCTTCCAGGACATTACCGAGAACCTCGAAGCGGCGGAGGCGGCCAACCGGGTCGGCCGTCAGCTGGAAGCCACCTTCGAGCGCATGAGCGATGCCTTCTACCTGCTCGACCGCGACTGGCGCTTTCTCTACTTCAATGCCGCGGCGGAGCAGCTGCTGGGCCGCGCACGCGCCGAAGTCTTGGGCCACACGGTGTGGGAGGCCTTCCCGGCCGTCATCGGTTCAGATCTGGAGCGCGCCTACCGGGCTGCCGTTGCCGGCGGCGCCTCGTGGCGCCTGGACTACCACTACCCGCCGCAGCAGCGCTGGTACGACGTCATCGCCTACCCGACCGACGAGGGCCTGGCGGTGTACTTCCGCGACAACACGCAGCAGCACGAGCAGATGCAGAAGTGGCGGCTGCTGGCCGAGTCCATGCCCATCGTCGTGTGGACCGCGCGGCGCGACGGCACGCTGGACTACATCTCCTCGGTGCTGGAGCGCTACACCGGCGTGCCCATGGAGCGGCTGCTTCCCGAGGGCTGGTTCAGCCTGGTGCATGCGGAAGACCGGTCGGCACTGCTGGAGGCCTGGGACCGCGCCTGCGGCACGCTGCGGCCTTTCGAGGTTGAGTACCGGGTGCGCCGTGCCGACGGCGCCTGGCGCTGGCACCTCGTGCGCGCCTTGCCGGTGGAGATCGATGCGGCCGGCACCATCGCCTGGTACGGCTCCTCCATCGACATCGACGACAACAAGCGGCTGGAGCACGAGGCGCGCGCCCTCGCCAGGCGGCTCGGCGCCACGATGGAGAGCATCACCGACGGCATCTTCTCGCTCGATGCCCACTGGCGCTTCACCTACATGAACCGGCAGGCCGAGGTGTACCTGTCGCGCCCGCGGGAACAACTGCTGGGGCGCAACGTCTGGGAGGCCTTCCCCGAGGCGGCGGGCTCGCGCTTCCAGCGCGAGTACGAGCACTGCATGGCCACCGGCACCGTGGTGCGCTTCGAGCAGCGCTACGAACCGCTGGACCGGCTGTTCGAGGTCACGGCCTACCCGTCGGAAGAGGGCGGCATCACGGTGTATTTCCGCGACGTCACGGAGCGCGAGCAGGCACAGCGCGAGCGCGCGGCGCGGCAGGCCGCGGAGCAGGCCAACGAGGCCAAGAGCCGCTTCCTGGCGCGCATCAGCCACGAACTGCGCACGCCGCTCAACGCCATCCTGGGCTTTGCGCAAATGATGGCGATGGACGCCGAGGCGCCGCTGGCCGGGACGCAGGCCGAGCGGCTGCACAAGGTGCGCGGCGCCAGCGAGCACCTGCTGGCCATGATCAACGAAATCCTGGACCTGGCCGGCATCGAGTCCGGCAGCACGGCATTGACGCTGGAGCCGGTGGCACTGCACGAAGTGGTGCGGCGCAGCCTCCACGGCGTGGAGCCCCAGGCCGCCGCGGCCGACGTGCGGCTGCTCGACGAGGTGGCGGCCGACGTCCCGGCGGTGCAGGCCGACCGGTTGCGGCTGCACCAAGTTCTGTTGAACCTGCTCTCCAACGCCGTCAAGTACAACGTGCGCGGCGGCTGGGTGCGGCTGTCCTCCCGCACCGTGCAGGGCCGTGTGCGGCTCGACGTGGAGGACTCGGGCCGCGGCCTCAGGGACGACCAGCTCGCGCACCTGTTCCAGCCCTTCAACCGGCTGGGTGCCGAGCGTACCGGCGTCGAAGGCGCCGGCCTGGGGCTGGTGATCGCCAGGGGGCTGGCGCAGCTCATGCACGGCGACCTTCGCGCCGCGCGGCGCGCAGGCGGCGGCAGCGTGTTCACGCTGGAGCTGCCCGCGGTCGGAGGAGCCGCGCAGCCCGCCGACGCCGCGCCGCCGGCTTTGGAGCAGGCTGTGGCGCCGGCCGCCGCCTCCACGGTGCTCTACATCGAGGACGACCCGGTGAACGCGCTGCTGGTGCGGCACATCCTGGAGCTGCGTCCGCACTGCACGCTGCACGAGGC
>JAEYPG010000147.1 GCA_023410975.1 Pseudomonadota bacterium | reverse complement strand
GGGCGTCGTCGAGCGCGGCGCCCACGTGCTCGAAGCGCCAGTCGCCGCGTCCGGCCAGCCGGCGCAGCGCGGCGAAGAGCGTGGGCGGGTCCTTCTCCGGGCGCAGGTGGCCGACCATGGCGAGGTCCAGCGGCGGCACCGGCGCCCGCGGCGGCGCGGGCATGGCCTCCACGCTGGGAAAGCACACCACCGCCTTGCCGCGCCAGGCTGCGGGCACGTCGTCCACGGCGCGCTCCTGCAGAACCACCAGGCGCCGCGCCAGCGCCAGCGAGCGCTGCGCGGTGGCGTCATGGTGGATGTCGCGGTAGAGGTCCGTGCCGGTCAGCGCCAGGGCGATGGGCCGATCCGGCTGCGCCTCGGCCCAATCCTGGATGCTCCCGGCGCTGCGGCGCGCGTGCAGCGCCAGCAGCACGTCGGCCGCCTCGCCGCGCCAGCGGTCGGTGAGCAGGACTTCGAACGGCCCGTTCAGCATGTGCGCCCAGCGGCGGGCGGTGTGCCAGTTGCCGTTGTTGGCAGCGGCCAGCGCGGGCGTCACGAGGCAGATGCGGGGGCGGGTACGGCTCATGGGCCGCGGTTATAGCGGCCGGCTGCGGCGCCTTGCCGCAGCGGGGGCTCCAGCCCAGCGCGCTACGCCCTCGCCCCGAACACCGCGAAGCCCTGCTCCGCATCCGTCCAGCAGCGCGTGTCGGACCACCCCGCCTCGTGCAGCAGCGCATCGAACTGCTCGATGCGGTACTTGTAGGAGTTCTCGGTGTGGATGGTGTCGCCTGCGGCGAAGTCGCGCTCGTGGCCATCCCAGCGCACCCGCACGGCGCGCAGCGCGCGCAGGTGCATCTCGATGCGCGAGGCCTCGGCGTCGAAGCAGGCCATGTGCGCCCAGTCGGCCGGGTCGAAGTCGCTGCCGAGCTGGCGGTTCACGTTCAGCAGCAGGTTGCGGTTGAAGGCCGCCGTAACGCCCAGCGCGTCGTCGTAGGCCGGCAGCATCTGCGCCAGCGGCTTCACCAGATCCACCCCGATGAGCAGCGCCCCGCCCTGGCACTGCTCGCGCGCCTGCTGCAGGAAGCGTCGCGCGTGCGCCGGCTCGAAGTTGCCGATGCTGGAGCCGGGATAGAACATCAGCCGCGGCCCACCGCCCAGCGCCTCGGGCAGCGCCAGCTCCTGGGAGAAGTCCAGCGCCACACCGGTCATCGGCAGCGCCGGGTGGCGCAGTTGCAGCGCCTGCAGTGCGTCGCGGATGAAGCCGGCCGCGATGTCCACCGCCACGTAGCGCGCCGGCCGCAGCAGCCCGAACAGCGACGCCGCCTTGGCGCAGTTGCCCGCTCCCAGGTCCACCAGCGTCATGCCCGTGCCCAGCGCACGCACGATGTGCTCGCCGTGCGCCGCCAGGATGGCCGCCTCCGTGCGCGTGGCGGCGTACTCGGGCAGCTCGGTGATGGCCTCGAACAGCCGGCAGCCCAGCGGGTCGTACAGGTGCTTGGGCGACACGCGGGCGGGCCGGCCCAGCAGCCCGAAGGCCAGCTCGGCGGCGTGGCGGGCCGGCACGGTGGCCGGGGCTTCGATGAAATTCGGCAGAAGCTCATGCATCCGGCCCACTCTAGGCAGCCGCCTCCCGCCAAGTTGCCACCGGGTGCAACTACGGTTTAATTCCGCTCCTTCGACAACAAGCCCGCCGGTCACGATGAACGCCTCCTTCTCCCTCGCCCGCCGCTCCCTGCTCGCCGCTGCCCTGCTCACCGCCTTGGCCGGCGCCCAGGCGCAACAGACGGTGTTTCGCGTCACCGCCATTCCCGACGAGTCGCCGACCGAGCTGGCGCGCAAGGCGGCGCCGCTGGTGAAATACCTGGAGGGCAAGCTGGGCATGAAGGTGGAGTACACGCCCGTCACCGACTACGCCGCCGCCGTGGAGGCGCTGGTGAACCGCAAGGTGGACCTGGCCTGGTTCGGCGGCTTCACCTTCGTGCAGGCCAACGTGCGTTCCGGCGGCAAGGTGATCCCGCTGGTGCAGCGGGAAGAAGACGAAAAATTCCGCTCGGTGTTCATCACGGCCGACCCGGCCATCAAGAGCCTGGCCGACCTCAAGGGCCGCGACCTGAGCTTCGGCTCGCAAAGCTCGACCAGCGGCCACCTGATGCCGCGCCACTTCCTGCTGGCCGCGGGCATCGAGCCCGAGCGCGACCTCAAGCGCGTGGCCTTCAGCGGCGCGCACGACGCCACCATCGCCGCCGTCGCCTCCGGCAAGGTGCAGGCCGGTGCGCTGAACATCTCGGTGTGGGAGAAGTTCGTGGCCGACAAGAAGGTGGACACCAGCCGCGTGCGCGTCTTCTACACCACGCCCGCCTATTACGACTACAACTGGACCGTCCACGCCGACATGCCCGCGGCGCAGCGCGAGAAGCTCAGCGCCGCCTTCCTGGCCCTGGACAAGTCCACGCCCGAAGGCCGGCAGGTGCTGGAGCTGCAGCGCGCCACGCGCTTCATTCCCACCAAGGCCGAGAACTACAAGAGCATCGAGGGCGCCGCCCGCAGCGCCGGGCTGCTGTAAGCGCCAGCTGCGGCAAGGGATTGGCCGGCCTCGGTCCGGAGCCGGGGCCGAGGCCGCTACAGTCCGGCCTTTCCGCGGCAGCCCCCGCCTCGGGCCGCCCGCCGCCCGTCCGAACTCCCCATGCATTTGTCCCTGACCCAGGTCAGCGCTGCCCATCCCGCGGCGCGGCGCGGCGCGGCACCCGCCCTGCACGGCATCACGCTCTCGTTGCGCGCCGGCGAGCAGGTGGCGCTGATCGGTCCCTCCGGTGCCGGCAAGACCACGCTGCTGCAGGTCGCCGCCGCGGCGCTGCGCCCGGCCTCGGGGCGCGTCGAGATCGACGGCACGGACCCCTGGTC
>JAEYPG010000117.1 GCA_023410975.1 Pseudomonadota bacterium | reverse complement strand
GCCCAGGCGGCGGCGTCAACGCCCTCGCCCGCCAAGGCCACCGCCTCCAGCGGCCGGCCGCCTGCGGCGTCCAGCAGCACCTGCGGCTGGGCCAGGCCTCGCTCCTTCAGCCACTCCAGCGCCTGCTCGCGCGGCGGCAAGGCCACGCCCAGGCGCTGGCAGCGGCTGCGGATGGTGGGCAGCAGCAACTCGGGGTCGGTGGCGGTCAGCAGCAGCCGCACCTGCGGCGAGGGCTCCTCCAGCGTCTTGAGCAGCGCGTTGGCGCTGGCTTCCTGCATCGCCGTGGCCGGGTGGATCAGCAGCACCTTGGCCACGCCGCGCGAGACGCTCTGGTGCGTCCAGTCGATGGCCTGGCGCACGTCCTCGATGCGGATCCACTTGCTGGGCTTCGCATCCTTCTTGCGCGACTCCTCCTCCGCCCAGCCCAGCGGCTCTCGCAGCGCCTCGGGCAGCAGCAGCCGGAAATCCGGATGCCCGTGCGTGTCCATCAGGTGGCAGGCCGTGCAGCGCCTGCAGGGCCGGATCACGCCCTCGCCTGACGCCTCGCACAGCAGCGCGCGCGCCAGCCCGAAGCCGAACTCGTACTGGCCCACGCCCGCGGGGCCGTGGATCAGCAGCGCATGCGCGCGCTGGTGCAGCGCCTGCTGCAGCGGCGCCTCCAGCCAGGGCAGCGGCGCGCTCACCAGCCGCGCTCCAACAGTGAGCGCTCGATCTGGGCCCACACCGCCTCGCGCGGCTGCTCCGCGTCGATGCGGATGAAACGCCCGGGCGCCGCCGCGGCGCGCGCCGCGTAGCCCTCGCGCACGCGGGTGAAGAAGACCTCGTCCTCGCGCTCGAAGCGGTCCGCCGCGCGCGCCGCGGCCCGGCGCTGCGCCGCAATCTGCGGCGGCAGGTCGAACCACAGCGTCAGGTCCGGCTGCCGGCCTTCCTGCACCCAGCCTTCGAGCCGGCCCAGCACGTCGAGGTCGAAACCGCGTCCACCACCCTGGTAGGCGAAGGTGGCGTCCGTGAAACGGTCGCACAGCACCGTGGCGCTGCGCGCCAGGGCTGGCTCGATGCACTGGCGCAGGTGGTCACGCCGCGCGGCGAACACCAGCAGGCTTTCCGTGAGCGCGTCCATGGCCTCGTGCAGCAGCAGCTCGCGCAGCCGTTCCGCCAGCGCCGTGCCGCCGGGCTCGCGCGTGAGCAGCACCTCGCGCCCGCGCTCGCGCAGCCACTGGGCCAGCGCCTCGATGTGCGAGCTCTTGCCCGCGCCGTCTATGCCTTCGAAGGTGATGAAGCCGTGGTTCACGTGTGCTGGGGAAACGGTGGATCAGGGCGTGGCCGAGGATCGGGGCACGCGCTGGTACTGGTTGACGGCCCGGTTGTGGTCCGCGAGGTTGTCGCTAAAGACGCTGCTGCCGTCGCCCCGCGAGACGAAGTACAGCGCTTTCGTAGGAGCCGGCTTCACGGATGCGCGCAGGGATTCCAGTCCCGGCATGGAGATCGGCGTGGGCGGCAGCCCGGCGCGGGTGTAGGTGTTGAAGGGCGTGTCGGTCTGCAGGTCGCGCTTGCGCAGGTTGCCGTCGAAGCGCTCGCCCAGGCCGTAGATCACGGTCGGATCGGTCTGCAGCGGCATCCCCACGCGCAGCCGGTTGAGGAACACCGCCGCCACCTTGGGCCGATCAGCGGCCTGCCCCGTTTCCTTCTCGACGATGGAAGCCAGCACCAGTAGGTCGTCCATGCTGCGCAGCGGCGTGTCGGCCGGGCGCTCGGCCCAGGTCTGCGCGAGGCGGCGCTGCATCGCCGCATGTGCGCGCTTGAGCACCGTGAGATCGCTCACGCCGCGGCTGTAGGCATAGGTATCAGGGAAGAAGCGCCCTTCCGGCGCCATGCCCGGTGCACCCAGGGCAGCCATGAGCGCTTCGTCGCTGAGCGTGGCCGTGGCGGGCTTGAGCGCGGTGGCCCGGGCCAGCTCGGCGCGCAGCTGCCTGAAAGTCCAGCCTTCGATGAAGCGCACGCTTTCCAGCACCTCGTCGCCACGCACCATCTTGTCCAGCAGCTGCTGCGGCGTGACGCCGTGCTCGATCTCGTAGCTGCCGGCACGGATCTGCCGCGCTTGGCCCGACCAGCGGAACCACTGGTAGAGGAACTCCGGCGAGGTCTGCACACCCGCCTGCACCCAGGCCTGCGCCACCGAGCGCGGCGCGGTGCCGGGCTCGATGGACAGCTCCACCGAAGGCGCCGCCAGCGGCAGCGGCCGCTGCAGCCACCACCACACGGCGCCGCCTGCGGCCAGCGTCGCCGTGGCCACCAGCAGCACGAGCGCCAGCAAGATCCGCTTCATCACCACACCAACAACCGCTTGGGGCAAAGCCGCTGATCATAATGGCCGCATGACCGACACCCTCATTCAGGCAGGTACCTTCGACGGTGCCGCGCCTTTGACGCACTGGGGCCTGGTGCGCGCGAGCGGCGAGGATGCCGCGTCCTTCCTGCACGGCCAGCTCACGCAGGACGTGAGCTCTCTCAACGCCGACACCGCCCGCCTGGCCGGCTACTGCACCGCCAAGGGCCGCCTGCTGGCGAGCTTCATCGTGTGGCGCCCGGCGCCGGACGAGGTGCTGCTGGCCTGCAGCGCCGACGTGCTCGCGGCCAGCGTCAAGCGGCTCTCGATGTTCGTGCTGCGCGCCAAGTGCAAGCTCAGCGAAGCCACCGACCTGCACCTCTACGGCCTGGCCGGCCCCAGCGCCGCGGCCTGGCTCGGCGAGGCTGCGCCTCAGCAGCCCTGGCAGCGCGCCCGGGTGCAGGACGCCGACGTGGTGCGCCTGCCCGACGTGGACGGCGTGCCGCGCTGGCTGGTGGCGTCCGCGCAGCCGCCGGCGCTGCCCGCGCTGTCCGAGGAAGCCTGGCGCTGGCTGGAAGTGCGCAGCGCCCTGCCGCGCGTGGCCGCCGCAACTGCCGAGCAGTTCGTGCCGCAGATGATCAACCTGGAGCTTGTGGGTGGCGTCAACTTCAAGAAGGGCTGCTATCCGGGCCAAGAGGTGGTGGCGCGCAGCCAGTACCGCGGCACGACCAAGCGCCGCGCCTTCCTGTTCGACAGCGATGCCGCTGACGCGGCGCCGGGCCAGGAAGTGTTCGCCGCCGGGGACGACCCGACGCAGCCGTCGGGCATGGTGGTCGATGCCGCCACGCTGCAGGGCCGCACCGCGACGCTGGTGGAGCTGAAGATCGCGGCGCTGCAGGCGCCCTCGCTGCACCTGCGCAGCCCGGACGGCCCGGCGCTGCGGCACACGCCGCTGCCCTACGACGTGCCCCTGGATGTCGCCTGACCAGCCCGGCGCCCCGGACGGGCGCCAGCTCTTCGTGTACTACCGCGTGGCCCTGCCCGACCTGGGCGCGTGCGTGCTGGCGGTGCGGGCCTTTCAGGCCGAGCTCCGGCGCACGCACCTGGACCTGCTTTGCGCGCTGCTGCAGCGGCCGCAAAGCCAGGACGTGGACGGGCAGCGCACGCTGATGGAAACCTACGCCCGCCCCGGCGGCATCGATGCAGCGCTGGAGGCCCGCATCGCCCATGCCGCCGCGACAGCGCTGGCGCTGCTGGTAGCGGGACCGCGCCACGTGGAAGTGTTCGAGCCATGTGCCTGATTGCCCTGGCGTGGGACGTGCATCCCCGCTTCGACCTCGTGCTGGCCGCCAACCGCGACGAGTTTCTGGATCGCCCCGCCGCTGCGATGCACCGGTGGCCGGAAGGCATCGTGGCCGGCCGGGACCTGCGCGCCGGCGGCACCTGGTGCGGCTTCACCGACACCGGCCGCCTGGCGATGCTCACCAACGTGCGCCGGCCCGGCGCCGTGGTGGCGGACGCGCCTTCGCGCGGCGAGATCGTCCCGCAGTGGCTGCTGGGCGGCGCCGATGCGGCGGGCTTCTGCGACGCGCTGAGCGCCGCCCGCCACAACCCTTTCAACTTGCTCGCGGCCGATCTCGTGCGCGGCGAGTTCTTCTGGACCGGCACCGACCACCCTGCCCCGCACGCGCTGCGGCCCGGCGTGCACGGCCTGTCCAATGCCGCGCTGGACACGCCCTGGCCCAAGACCGTGCAGCTCAAGCGGGACCTGGCGCAGGCGCTGCAGCGCCACGACGACGTGGAACCGTTGATCGACGCCCTGCTGTTGGCGCTGTCCGACCGCACGCCGGCGCCCGACGCGGCGCTGCCCAGCACGGGTGTGCCGCTGGAGGTGGAGCGCTACCTCTCTTCCGTCTTCATCGACATGCCGCACTACGCCACGCGCTGCTCGACGGTGCTGGTGCGTGAGCGCGAGAGCCGGCGCTTGGTGGCGGTGGAGCTCACGCACGGGCCGGAGCCTTTGCGTACCCGTGTCGAGCTGCCGCGCTGGCCGGCCGAGCCGGCGGTACGGGCGGCGGGAGCTGTACAGGCGGTGCTGTAGGAAGCTCGCGTCAGTTGCTTGGTGAGGCGTTAGGGTGAGCTGGCAACGTTACCGACCGCGACTTCTCCGGACAGCAGCCTGCTTCACTCCCCGCTTTTCAACGCCAGCACCATTTCCAGGTGCGGAATGCCCGCCTCCATGAACTCCTCGCCGCGGGGCTGGAAGCCGGCCTCCAGGTAGAAGCTCGCAGCGGATTGCTGCGCATGCAGCATCACCTCGCGTGCGCCCTGCCCGCGCGCTGCGTCCAACAGGGCCTGCAGCAGCGCCTGGCCCACACCGCGGCCGCGCCAGGAGCGCAGCACCGCCAGGCGGCCGAGCTTCATGACGCCGTCGGGCAGCGGCAGCAGGCGGCCGGTGCCCATGGGCTGGCCGTCGGCGTCGAAAGCCACCGCATGGATGCAGCCCGTATCCGCAGGATCGCGCTCCAGCTCGGCCGGGATGCGCTGCTCCTCGACGAACACGGCGTGGCGGATACCCTGGGCGGCGTTCCCCAGTACCTGCCAGCTGTTGGTTTCGACACGGACCTTGTTGAATGGAAATTTGGTGCTGTTCATAACCATGTACGTTGTACCGGACCTATCAGATTCCGAGCGGCGCATCTGCGGAACCCGCCATGCAGACCCACGAACAGTGACCCGGCAACCCTCGGTCAGCAGCTACGGGACTTGCCAGATCACAGCGGAGACTTCAGCCCATACCAAACCCCTGTACGTTGCTTGAGATCACCAAACGAGCCATGTACGTTGTTATTGCTGATGGTGTCACCCTGCCTTCATCCACCCCAAGCCAACCGCAGCGCTTCGGCCGCCACCTGCTGCGCTTGGGCGGCCTGCGGGATGGCCCGCCCCATCTTGATGAAATCGTGGGTAAGGCCCCTATAGAGTTCCAGCTCCACGGGCACGCCGGCCAGGCGCAGCTTGTCGGCGTAGGCCACGCCCTCGTCCACCAGTGGGTCGCACTCGGCCAGGACCAGGCAGGTCGGTGCCACGCCGTCCACCTCCGCCTCTAGCGGCGCGAAGCGCCAGTCCCGGCGGTGGTGCACGTCGATGTAGTGGTCGAAGAACCAGGCGATCGCCGCCGCGTCCAGCACGAAGCCGTTGGCGAAGAGCTTGTGGCTGGGCGTGTCGGCATGCGCTGTGGTGCCCGGCGTGATCAGCAGCTGCAGCGCCAGCGGCAGCCCCACGTCGCGTGCGTGCAGCGCCGTCGCCGCCGCGAGCGTGCCGCCCGCGCTGTCGCCGCCCACGGCAAGCCGCGACGCGTCCAGGCCCAGCGTATGCGCATACCCGGCCAGCCAGTGCAGCGCGGCCCAGGCGTCGTCCACCGCAGCCGGAAAACGGTGCTCGGGCGCGAGCCGGTAGTCCAGCGCCACCACTGCCCCGCCGCTGCGCAGCGCCAGCTGGCGGCACAGGCTGTCGTGCGTCTCCAGGTTGCCGATGACGAAGCCGCCCCCGTGCAGGTACAGCAGCAGCGGCAGGCGCTCTCGCGAAGGCGCGTACAGGCGCGCGGGCAGCGCCGTGCCATCGGCGGCGGGAATGGTGAAATCTTCAACTCGCGCCAGCGGCGCGCGCGGGAGGTCCAGTACCTCGGCGCGCAGCGTGTAGGCCGTGCGCGCATCGGCCGGGGTCATGGTGTGCAGCGGCGGGGTCTTCACGCGCGACATGCGTGAGAGCAGGCCGGCCATCTGCGGCGTCAGGAATTGGGTGCTCAAGCGACGACGGTCCGGGTTGCAACGGGCGGCGAGTATGCCCGCGCGCCCTGCCCTGCCCGATCGGCAGCCCCGGCGGCCACAAAACTAAAAAGCCCGACGGCCGGTTGAGCCGTCGGGCTGCATGCGGCAGGGTTGCCGCCGCATGTCTCACTGAAGAGCCGGCTTGGATTCGCCGGCGGCCCGCACCCCACGCACAGGCTCAGTGGATCTGGTTGATCAGTGGAACTGCTCTTCCTCGGTGGAACCGGTCAGCGCCTTGACGCTGGAGGAGCCGCCCTGGATCACGGTCGTCACGTCGTCGAAGTAGCCGGCGCCGACTTCCTGCTGGTGCGACACGAAGGTGTAGCCCTGCTCGCGCGCCTGGAACTCGGGCTCCTGCACCATGTTGACGTAGTGCTTCATGCCTTCGCCGCGGGCATAGGCATGGGCGAACTGGAAGGTGTTGTACCAGTTGATGTGGATACCAGCCAGGGTGATGAACTGGTACTTGTAGCCCAGCGCCGAGAGCTCTTCCTGGAAGGAAGCGATCTGCTTGTCGTCCAGGTTCTTCTTCCAGTTGAACGAGGGCGAGCAGTTGTAGCTCAGCAGCTTGCCCGGGCAGGCGGCATGCACGGCCTGAGCGAATTCGCGGGCGAAGCCGATGTCGGGCACGCCGGTCTCGCACCACACCAGGTCGGCGTAGGGCGCGTAGGCCACGCCGCGGCTGATGGCCTGCTCCAGGCCGTTCTTGACGCGGTAGAAGCCTTCCTGGGTGCGCTCGCCGGTGACGAAGGGCTTGTCGTTGTCGTCGCAATCGCTGGTCAGCAGGTTGGCAGCTTCGGCGTCGGTACGGGCCAGCACGATGGTGGGCACGCCCATCACGTCGGCGGCGAAGCGGGCGGCGATCAGCTTCTCGACGGCTTCACGGGTCGGCACCAGCACCTTGCCGCCCATGTGGCCGCACTTCTTCACGGCAGCCAGCTGGTCTTCGAAGTGCACGCCGGCGGCGCCAGCGGCAATCATGTTCTTCATCAGCTCGAAGGCGTTGAGCACGCCGCCGAAGCCGGCTTCAGCATCCGCCACGATGGGCAGGAAGTAGTCCACGAAACCTTCGTCGCCGGGGTTGATGCCACGCGACCACTGGATCTCGTCGGCGCGCTTGAAGGTGTTGTTGATGCGGCGAACCATCGTCGGCACCGAGTCGTAGGCGTACAGCGACTGGTCCGGGTACATGGTCTCGGACGTGTTGCCGTCGG
>JAEYPG010000234.1 GCA_023410975.1 Pseudomonadota bacterium | reverse complement strand
GAGCACTGGGCCGTGCACGGGGCGGGCCATGCGTGGTCCGGCGGCCATCCCGGCGGCTCCTACACGGACGCCAGCGGCCCGGATGCCACGGCAGCCATGCTGCGATTCTTCGAGGCGCAGCGCCTGCGCCGCATGGACTGATTCCAACTTCAAGTCGTCAGTGAAAGTTCACCGTTCGCCCTGAGCTTGTCGAAGGGCCTGTGGGCCGGTTGTGCCAGGGGCTTCGACAAGCTCAGCCCGAACGGATTTTCTTTCAGTACCAATGAAGAACTGGAATGAAGCTCTGGAGCCAGGACGCGGCCATGTTCGACATCCACTGGTCCAAGGCCGAAAAGAAGCTTGCGCAGCAAGTTTTCGACGCCGCGCTGGAAGCAGAGCTGGCGGAGATCGTGGAGGACTTCAAGACTCGGGCCGCCGCGACGGCCGACATCGAGGGCGTGTGGGCGATCCAGGAGTATCTTGGACGCAAGCGGCGCGACCTCGGCCAGAAATACGACTACCGCTACTCCCAGCTGCTTCACGTCTTCGGACGCCTGCTGCGCGAGGGCAGGATCCGCATGGAGCAGCTCGGCGGGCTCTCCGAGGAGAAGCGGGAGATCATCCAGCGCATCGCGTCGCTGTGACCCCAAGGAGGATGCTTGATTTGAAAACCATCGGCCTCATCGGCGGCATGAGCTGGGAATCCACCGTGCCCTACTACCGGATCATCAACGAGACCGTGAAGGCCCGCCTGGGCGGGCTGCATTCAGCCCGCGTGATCCTCTACAGCGTGGACTTCCACGAAATCGAGCAGCTGCAGCGCGAGGGCAACTGGACCTCGGCCGGCCTGATCCTGGCCGGCGCGGCGAAATCGCTGCAGGCCGCGGGAGCGGACTTCCTGGTGCTGTGCACGAACACCATGCACAAGGTGGCGCAGGAGCTGGAGGCGGCAGTGCGCATCCCGCTGTTCCACATCGCCGACCCGGCGGGCGAGGAGATCCGCCAGGCGGGCCTGACCACGGTGGGCCTGCTGGGCACGCGCTTCACCATGGAGCAGGACTTCTACAAGGAGCGGCTGCGCCAGCGCCACGGGCTGCAGGTGCGCGTGCCCGACGCGGCGGACCGCGACATCGTGCACCGCGTGATCTACGAGGAGCTGTGCCTGGGGCAGGTGCTGCCGGAGTCGCGGCGCGAGTTCCGCCGCATCATGGCCCGGCTGGTGGACAGCGGGGTGCAGGCCATCATCCTGGGCTGCACCGAGATCTCGCTGCTGGTGAAGCCGCACGACGCCGCCGTGCCGCTGCTGGACACCACCACGCTGCACGCGGTGAAGGCCGCAGAGCTCGCGCTGGCTTCGTAACGAGCGCCGCGCCGCGCGGGTGCATCATCGCGGCCCCTGGGGCCAGCACACAGGAAGCCATGCCGCAGCATCTCCTCGACAACATCGTCTGGCACGCCCTGTGCGGGGCGCAGCGGCGCTTTTCGGCCGGCACCGACACGGCGCGCCGCTACGCCGCGGGCTTCTCGCCCATCGTGGGCTTCGCCGACCAGGAGCGGCCCGATTTCGAGGCGCTGCGGCCCTTCTGCGAGGCCGGCGAGCATTTCTACTGCGACGGCTGGTCGGGCAAGGCGCCGCCGGGCTGGCGCATCGAGGCCGAGTCGACCATGTTCAAGATGGTCTGGGACGGCGAGCTGCCGCCGGCGGACGAGGCGCCCGAGGCCATGGCACTGGGCGCGGCGCACGCCGCGCAGGCGCTGGAGCTGGCCACGCTCACGCGTCCCGGGCCTTTCGGGCCGCGCACCGTGGAGCTGGGCGAGTACTTCGGCATCTTCGAGGACGGCCAGCTGGTCGCCATGGCCGGCGAGCGCATGGCCGCCGGCCCGCTGCGCGAGATCAGTGGCGTGTGCACCCACCCGGGCTGCCAGGGCCGCGGCTGGGCGCGACGGTTGATGCTGAAACTGCTGCGGCGCCAGATGCGCCGCGGCGAGACGCCCTTCCTGCACGTCATGAGCGAGAACCACGCCGCGCGCGGCCTCTACCAGCGCATGGGCTTCAAGGACTGGAAGGAAAGCGTGGTGCGGGTGGTGGCGCCGGCGCCCTGACGCCTCAGGCGCGCCGCGGCAGGGCTACATCCCCAGCCGCGGCTGCAGCCCGCGCCCGCGCAGCAGCCATTCGGCGTCGAAGCGCTCCAGCTCCTCGCGCGCCGCGTCCAGCAGCGCGCCGGGCTCCAGCGACGGCACCTTCAGCTTGCGCACACCCGAGGGCACGGCCGTGACCAGCACCTCGTCCAGCAGCGCCACGCGGATGCCGCGGCGGGCGTAGATCTCCACCAGCTCTTCCCAGCACGCGCCGTCGGCCTCGAACTGGCCGATGAGCAGCACGTTGCAGCGCTTGGCGCGCATGGTGCGCAGCACCGAGGGGTAGTCGTCGCCCAGGTACGCGCGCAGCTCGATGCGCAGCTCGTCCTCGAAGCCGAAGTCCACCAGCGCTCCCTCGGTGGCCGCCTCGCCGTCCACGCGCACACGACACTGCGCGCGCGCGGTGAACTGCACGTGCGCGCCGTCCATCTCGAACAGCGCGGGGTCGAGCTGCAGCACCGGCTCCCACCAGCGCTGCACCGGCTCGCCGTCGGGCGCGACGGCCGGCACGGCATCCAGCGGCGTGCCGGGGCACTCCACCACCAGGCGCGGCAGCTCGCGCTCCAGCGCCTGCAGCACGCGCGACTTGTGGCGCAGGTGCGCCTCGGGGATCGGGTCGCCCTCTTCCAGCGGCTCGTGCAGGCCGTAGTCCTGGTAGCGCAGCGCGATGCGCGCCGGCAGCCGCGCCTGCCAGCCGCGCACGATGGCCTCGGGCGACACGGCCGCGGCCAGCTGCGCCGGCAGCTCGGGGTTCACGCGCAGCAGCAGCTTCAGGCAGAAGTCGGGCTGCAGGAAGCGGTTCTGCAGCCGGTTCTGCTCCGGCGTGCTCGCCGGCGGGCCGAAGTGCTTGTGCAGCCACTGCAGCAGCTGCGGGTGGTGGCGGCGCAGGTGGGCGTGGCGCGCGCCCATGAGCCACAGCGAATACTCGGCGTGCACCAGCAGCACGCCCAGGGGCTGGTCCTTGTACTTGCCGTAGGGGACGAGTTCGAGCGCGGGCGCCGGCGCCTTGCGCCGCGTCGGGCCCGGCGTTTCCTTGCCGGACGGCGGCGTCTCCGCGTCGAAAAGTCCTCCTTGCCGCATCGATCAAAACTCCCTGGATCCCACTGGCGCGCTCTTGCAAGGGCGGGATTGTCCCCGATGCGGCGCAGTGGGCTTTCAGGCAGGGGCAGGACGCCCGGATCAGCCTGCGCGTCCTGCTGCGCGGGCATGCGGCCGGCGTGCCCGCATTCCTC
>JAEYPG010000108.1 GCA_023410975.1 Pseudomonadota bacterium | reverse complement strand
CGCCGTGGCCGGGCGCGGCACGGCCGCGCGGTGCGCCGGCTGCAGCTGCGCGCGCTCCCCGCCGAACACGCCCACGGCCTGGCTCAGCCGGGCTGCCTGCTGGCTCAGGCTGTCCGAGGCGACGGCGCTTTCCTCCACCAGGGCGGCGTTCTGCTGCGTGACCTGGTCCATGTGGTGCACGGCCTGGCCGATCTGCACGATGCCGTTGCTGAGCTCCCGCGTGGCCGAGCTCATCTCGCCGATCAGATCGGATACCTGCGTCACCTGGCTCTCGATCGCGTTCATGGCGTGCCCGGCCTCGGCGACCAGCACGGTACCGGCCGCGACCTTCTGCGCGCTCGATTCGATGAGCGCCTTGATCTCGCCGGCCGCCTGGGCACTGCGCTGCGCGAGGCTGCGCACCTCGCCGGCCACCACGGCGAAGCCGCTGCCGCTCTCGCCCGCGCGGGCCGCCTCCACCGCCGCGTTGAGCGCCAGGATGTTGGTCTGGAACGCGATGCTGTCGATCAGCCCCACGATGTCGGTGATCTGCCGCGAGCTCGCCGAGATCTCGCCCATGGTGCTGACGACCTCGGCCACCGTGCGGCTGCCCTCGGTGGCGGCCTGGCGCGCCTGCCCTGCGAGCTTGTCCGCCTGCGCGGCGGTGCAGGTGTTGGCCTTCACGGCGGCGGTCATCTCCTCCATCGAGGAGGCCGTCTCCTCCACGCTGGCGGCGGCCTGCTCGGTGCGCGTGCTCAGGTCCATGTTGCCCTGCGCGATCTCGGCAGCCGCGTGCTGCACCGACTCCACCTGCTGGCTCACGTCGTCCACCAGCCATCGGAACATCAGCCCCAGCTGCCCGACGGCGCGCAGCGTCATGCCGATCTCGTCGGCGCGGTTCATGTGCGTGGTCATCGGGTTCTCGCCGGTGGCCACCTTGGTGGCTTCCTCGCGCAGCTGCTCCAGCGGGCGCGCGATCTGCTGCTCCAGCGCCCAGCAGGCCAGCAGCAGCGCCATCGCCACCGCGGTGCCCATCAGCGCCACCGGCGCCGTGCACGACTGCTGCACCCAGAACGCGGCGGCCATCACCGGCACCAGGCCCAGGAAGGCCAGCCGGATGCGCCAGCGCACCGGCATGAGCTTGAACATCGAGAGCCGGCCCAGCCAGCCCGTGCGCAACAGCACGCCCTTGTGGAGCCTGTGCCGCGCGCCGCCCTTGTGAATCTCCTCATACAAGCCCTCGGCCGACGCGATCTCCTCGCGGGAGGGGTTGGTGCGCACGGACATGTAGCCCACCGTGCGCCCGTGGCGCACCACCGGCACGGCGTTGGCGCGCACCCAGTAGTGGTCGCCGTTCTTGCGGCGGTTCTTGACGATGGCGGTCCACGGCTCGCCGCCCTTGAGCGTGGCCCACATGTCACCGAAGGCTTCGCGCGGCATGTCGGGATGGCGCACGAGGTTGTGCGGCTTGCCCACGATCTCTTCGCGTGAGAATCCGCTGACCTCCACGAATGCGTCGTTGGCGTAGGTCACGACGCCTCGCGTGTCCGTCGTGGACATCAGCGTCGCGCTGTTCGGAAAGCGGAACTCCGCCTGTGTGACGGGCTCGTTGATACGCATGAGCAATCCCTCCCAGGGATGGAGAGCAGGGCGCCGCCTGGGGGCTGGGCACCCATCAAAGCCGCCACCACGCGCCTGAACAAAGTCCGCCCGTGGGCCGAGCGCTATGCGCTGACGAATATCCGGCGTCGTGCTGGCGTCCAATGCCGTATAAGCCAAATTCGATGGCTTGTACGACGTATTCGCTGAATATTTCGGATCGCGAACAAATTCGCTGCCGTCTACGGACGGACGAATTGCCCATTCAATAACGGTAGAAAAGAAATTCGTGCGCAGCACGCCGGCAGGCCTGGGCCGAAACGCTTTCAATCACGCTGCGACTGGCCTGGAACCCGCTTGGTGCTTACTCCATCGTTACCCCGAGAAAAAAAGACCCTTCTGAAACAATAGATTACTAACGTGTCAAAGCCGAGTCAACGCCCTCTAAGGCCTGTTGTGTGCTTGTTACATAGCCTAGGGATAATCCGGTGTTGCGGTGCAGCATCCCAGTTGAATTCGGTATTTCGGCCGGGTTGGATGATTTGTCAAGAGTGGGAACAACAAGAACCATTGCCGGAAATCCCGACGGGTAGGACAAATGTCATGCCCACAGTAGTGCGCAGGAAGAATGGAATTTCACAACCCTGTGCCGCGTGCACCTTATGTAAGCCCCCTTGCCGAGTTGCACAAAAACAGCCGGCACCCTGCTTCAAGCTCGGCGGGGTCCGGTCGTTCGTTGCGACACAGGCCGCTTGCCCGGTGCGTTGCCGGCCGTCCTTGGAGCCGGCTCGGCACCGATGTCCACTCCGTCCTACAACGCGCGGCGACACTGGCCGACGGTGCCGATGGGGTGCGGGGCCTATCTTTGGGATGCCTGATCACCAACCACAGGAGACCCGCCATGAGATCCCGTTTGCTCTGGAGTGCCGTGTTGCTCGTGCCACTGGCCTTGCCAGGCTTGGCGCAGGCCAAGGGTTGCCTCAAGGGCGCCGCCGTGGGCGGCGTGGCTGGCCACGTGGCTGGCGGGCATGGCGTTGCTGGTGCCGCCGCCGGTTGCGCCATCGGGCATCACCGCGCAGAGAAGAAGGACGAGGAGAAACAGCAGACTGCACAGGCCAAGTCGCAGCAGCGGTCGGACAGCAACGGCGAACAGCAGCAGACGCGGTCGGGCAGCAGCGAGTCGCAGCGCTAAGCCGTTCTCGATTGCGGCCAGCAGGGCGGGTCGAATGACCTGCCCCAGGCCTTGCTTGTAAGGCTGACCTTGCTTTCCTGCCCCGTGTAATCGGTCGCCTGCGCGCTCGGGAAGTTTCTTCGCCAACTCGCCCGAAACCGCCAGTTCCCGAGCATCAAACCTTGCGCAGGCTCACGTGGTGAGCCACCTGGCCCGGCATCATGCCCGCCAGGGAGGCCAGACCATGGACGACATCGCCGCCGGCGACCTGAAGGCGATCCTGCATTCCAAGCGCGCCAACATCTACTACCTGGAGCACTGCCGCGTGCTCGTCAACGGCGGGCGCGTGGAGTACGTGACGGAGAAGGGCAAGCAGTCGCTCTACTGGAACATTCCCATCGCCAACACCACCACGGTGTTGCTGGGCACGGGCACTTCCGTCACGCAGGCGGCGGTGCGCGAGCTGGCCAAGGCCGGCGTGATGCTGGGCTTCTGCGGCGGCGGCGGCACGCCGCTGTTCGCGGGCACCGAGCAGGCGCTGGAGG
>JAEYPG010000057.1 GCA_023410975.1 Pseudomonadota bacterium | reverse complement strand
GCTCCAGCGGGGCGTCATCGCGGAAGTCCGGGATGATCTTCTCCAGCGCGTTGGCGTACAGGATGGCGCCCTGCACGTTCTTGCTGCCGGGGTACTCGCCGCGCTCGATCTGCAGCACCTTGAGCCCTGCCTTGGCCATCGTGTAGGCCGCGGCGTTGCCCGAGGCACCCGCGCCCACCACGATCGCATCGAACTTTTCCTTGGCGTGCTTGGCCATGTCGATGCTCCTCAGGCAACCTTGCGGACGCGCTTGTCCAGGTGCGTGCGGAACGCCTGGGTCAGCACGGGCAGCACCTGCATCGCGTTGCCGACGATGCCGTAGTGCGCGAAGTCGAAGATGGGCGCATTGGGGTCGGTGTTGATCGCCACGATCACGTCCGAGCCTTCCATGCCCACGCGGTGCTGGATCGCGCCGGAGATGCCTGCGGCGATGTACAGGCGCGGACGCACCGTCTTGCCGGTCTGGCCGACCTGGCGCTCGTTCTCGGCCCAGCCGGCCTGCACCGCGGCGCGCGTGGCGCCCACCTCGGCGCCCAGCACGCGCGCCAGCTCCCACACCAGCTTGAAGTTGTCGCCGTTCTTCAGGCCCTTCCCGCCGGAAACGATGATGTCCGCGTAGGCCAGGTTGACGGTGTTGCGCTCGGCGTCGGGAATGAAGTTCAGCAGCTTGGTGACGATGTCGGTTTCCACCATGCCCAGCGCCATCTCGATGATGTCGCCGCTGCGGCTCTCGTCACGCTTGGGCATGCGCATCACGCGCGGGCGCACCGTGGCCATCTGCGGGCGGTAGGCCAGTGTCATGATCGTGCACAGCAGCGAGCCGCCGAAGGTCGGGCGCGTGGCGGCCAGCGCGCGGCCGTCGATGTTGAGCTCGGTGCAGTCGGCGGTCAGGCCCGTGCCCAGCGTCGTGGCCACCGAGCCGGCAAGGTCGCGGCCCATGGTGGTGGCGCCCAGCAGCAGGATCTCGGGCTGGTACTTGTTGACCAGGTCCGTCAGGCCCTTGGTGAAGGGCTCGTTGCGGTAACCCTTGAGCACCGGGTCGCGCATGATGTAGCAGTGGTCGGCGCCGTAGACGTAGGCCTCCTTGGCAAAGGCGTCCAGCGTCTCGTCGGGGCCGCCCATGACCACGCCGCTGACGTCCACGCCGAGCTTGTCGGCGAGCTTGCGGGCTTCGCCCATCAGTTCCCAGCTCACCGGGTTGACATGGCCACGGTCATGCTCGACGAACACCCAGATGCCCTTGTAGGACTTGAGGTGTTCGGGCAGCTCGGTGTTGCGGCCGCGGGCGGCGGTGGGCCGGGCGGCGGGCTTGGCAGCTTCGCTCATGGTCTTTTCTCCGGGGCTCGGGCACTCAGGCGCTCAGGCGCTCGACGGTCTCTTCTTCGAGCGTCGGGTGCGTGGTGAAGATCTTTTGCAGCAGGTTCAGGCAGACGTCGTTCACGCTGGTGTCGGCCACAACCATCATGTTGGCCTTCTCGCTGCGCGGCGTGGGGCCGAACACCTTGCTCACCACCGTGGGCGAGCCCTTGAGGCCGATCTTGGTGATGTCCTCGATGCCGGCGTCGTCCTTGTTCCACTTGCGCACCGTGCAGCGGCCCGCGCGCAGCATGTCGTCCATGGTGGCGAAGCGCATCTCGTTGGTGCCTTCGAGCATGGTGATGAGCGAGGGCAGCGTGGTGTCCAGCAGCTGCACGCCGCCCTCGGCACGGCGCTCGACCTTGATGCGGCGCTTGTCCAGGTCGACTTCCACGATCCGGCTGACGTAGGTCAGCAGGTTCATGCCCAGCCGCTTGGCGATGCCCGGGCCCACCTGCGCGGTGTCGCCGTCGATGGTCTGCTTGCCGGTGAACACCAGGTCCACCTGCTGGTCCTGGCCGATCTTGCGGATCGCCGCGGCCAGCGCGTAGCTCGTGGCCAGGGTGTCGGCGCCGGCGAAGGAGCGGTCCGTGACCAGGATCGCGTCCGTGGCGCCGAAGCTCACGCACTTGCGCAGCGCGTCCTCGGCCTGCGGCGGACCCATGCAGATCACCGTCACGCGGCCGCCGAACTGGTCCTTCAGGCGCAGCGCCTCTTCCAGCGCGAACAGGTCGTAGGGGTTGACGATGGCCGGCACCCCCTGGCGCATGATGGTGTTGGTGACCGGGTGGACGCGAATCTGCGCCGAATCCGGCACCTGCTTGATGCAGACGACGATGTGCATGGCAACGATCTCCTTTGAATTCCGTTCGCCCTGAGCCCTTCGTCAAGCTCAGGAGAGCCCTGTCGAAGGGCCGATGGCCGGACTGGGTGGCAGGGCTTCGACGAGCTCAGCCCGAAGGGGGAACCCGCTGAGGTTGAATCAACCCGCGGCGCGCGCGGCGCGGCGTTCGGCCAGGCTGTCGCGCAGCGAGGTCAGCTGCACGTGCTGCGTGCCGTTGGCGTCCTGGAACACCTTGAACACCTTTTCCTTGGCCGGTGTGGAGTTCACGAAGTCCTGGTACGCCTGCACCAGCAGCTCACGGTAGCGGCGGAACAGCTCCACCTCGTCCAGGCCGGACAGGCCCTCGGCCTTGTGCAGGTACTGGTAGAAGCGCTTGAGGATGTGCAGCCGGTTGACGTGCACGGTGCGCTCCTCGAAGGGCACGCCGAAGAAGTGCAGGAAATCTTCTGCACTGGAGAGGGCTTTGAGGCGCTGGGTGAGCGAATCCATGGGGTCTCCCGGGAGTGGTCTGTTCAGGCGGCCAGGGCCTGCCGCGTGGCGGTGTTGAGGACGAGGTTGCGCAGGTCGGCGTCGGTCAGGGGCTGCTTGCGCGTGACGGCGAGGTGGCGGATGTCGGCGAGCAGCTGTTCGGCCTGGCCTTCGCCAAGCACCAGTCCCAGCCGCGCGCAGGCGGCGCGCACGCCATGGGAGCCCGAGTGCTTGCCCAGCACCAGCTCGTGCGTGCGGCCCAGCTCCTCGGGCGGGAAGGCTTCGTAGTTGCCGCGGTCCTTGAGCAGGCCATCGACGTGGATGCCCGACTCGTGGCGGAACACGGCCGCGCCCACGATGCTCTTGCCCGCGGCCACCGGCCGGTTGGCAGCCTGCGCCACCAGCTGCGACAGCAGCGGCAGCCGCGTCGTGTCCACGCCGCAATCGACGCCGTGGATGTGGCGCGCGGCCATGGCGACCTCCTCCAGGGCGGCGTTGCCTGCGCGCTCGCCCAGGCCGTTGACCGTGGTGCTGGCGTGCGTGGCGCCGGCGCGCAGCGCGGCCAGGGTGTTGGCGGTGGCCAGGCCCAGGTCGTCGTGGGCGTGGATCTCGATGTCCAGGTCCGTCTCGGCGCGCAGCTGCGCGATGCGTTCGTGGGTGCCGAACGGGTCGAGCACGCCCAGCGTGTCGGCGTAGCGCACGCGCATGGCGCCGTGCGCCTGCGCCACCTGCGCCGCGTGGCACAGGAACGCCGGGTCGGCGCGCGATGCATCCTCGAAACCCACGCTCACCATCGCGCCGGCGTCGCGGGCGCGGTCCACGAATTCGGCGATGGTGGCCAGCACCCAGGCGCGGTCGCGCCGCAGCTTGGCGTGGATCTGCTGGTCCGACACCGCCACCGACATGTGGACGATGTGCGCGCCGCAGCGCAACGCCGCCTCCATGTCCGGCCGTGCCATGCGGGCCCACACCATGGTGCGCGCGCGCTTGACGCTGGCGACGATGGTGCGGATGAGGTCGACCTCCTGCTCGCCCATCACCGGAATGCCGACTTCCATTTCAGGCACGCCGGCTTCGTCCAGCGCACTGGCGATGGCGAGCTTCTCCAGGTCGGTGAACGCCACGCCCGCCGTCTGCTCGCCATCGCGCAGGGTGGTGTCGTTGAGGACGAAACTGAGTGGCTTCATGGGGGTTCCGGGCTCCTGGCTTCGTGGCCGGTGTTTCGCAAGCCCCGTGCCATGTCGATGGCGTGCTGCAAGTCCCCGTGGGAGAAGGGTTTTTCGTGGCGTGCGCGGCATTTCGGCGGATGTGTGTTTTGTTGCCTTACCTACAGGGCACACGTCTGCCGCGGCCTCAGGATTGCCTTGCATCAAGCACGGCGTGGCGGCCCGAATGTTGCGCACGTCGGCGCATGAACCCTCGCGACTTCGTGCAGTTCCTCGATTCGCCCGCCGGCGCGGAATTCCTGGCCGAGTTCACGCCGCGCCGCTATGCGCGCGGGCAACTGGTGAGCACGCCGGGCGGCGAGGCCAACCGCGTCTTCGTCGTGCGCAGCGGGCGGGTGCGCATCTACCTGGCCGACGAGCAGCGCGAGCTCACGCTGGCCTTCCTGGAGCCAGGCGACCTGTTCACCACGCACACGCCCACCTTCGTGGTGGCGGTGGAGCCCACGGTGCTGAGCTTCATCGAGGCGCGGCGCTTCTCGCAGCGGCTGGCGCAGGCGCCCGCGGCGGTGGCGACCATCATGCGCACGCTGGGCACGCTGCTGGGCAACACCATCGCCATCGTCGAGAACCTGGCCTTCAGGGACGCGCGCCAGCGCCTGGGGCACTTCCTCATCGACAGCGCGCGCCGGCGCGGCAGCATCGCGCCGCCGCGGGACGGCGCTGCGGCCACGTGGGTCGTGCCGCTGCGCATGTCGCTCACCGACGTGGCGCTGCTGCTGGGCTCCAGGCGGCAGACGGTGTCGGCCGTGCTGGGCGAGATGCAGCGCGAGGGCCTGGTGCGGCGCCAGGGCCGGCAGCAGCTGCTCATCCCGGACCTGGCGCGGCTGGAGGCCTGGCTGCGCGAAGGCGCGGTGCGCGAGCCGGCAGTGCCGGCCGGCTGCAAAACGTCCGCTGGACGACAGACGCACCCGGTGCCCGGCCCCTAGCCTCGACGGCGTCTCAACTCCACGGGTGTATTGCCATGACCTGCCTCTGCCGCGACTCCCAGGCCGCCGCCGCCGCCGACCGCTATGTCTCCTTCCAGGGCATCGACTGCGAGGGCAACACGCGCCGCGTGATGGCGCTGATCGACCGCTACACGCTCAACGGCGAGCCCATGGACGCGTTCTGGACCTATTTCCACAAGCGCCGCAACGCCACGCTGGGCCCGCGCTTCGACGACTTGCTGCTGCTCTCCAGCTTCGTGAACCCCGTGCGCGAGCTGTTCGAGTCCAAGGGCGACGCCGAGGGCATGGCGCTGCTGGAGAAGCTGGAGGACGAGTGCTTCTGATCCCGCGCCCAAGTCGCCGGTGAAAGATCACCGGCCGCCATGAGCCCGAACGGGATTTGCCTCACTCTCGAACCAGAACTGGAATGAAAGCAAGAAGGGCCCTTGCGGGGCCCTTCCGGTTGGCGCGGGAGCCGATCGCGCTTATCGCTCCCGCGCGTGGTTGCGCGTGAACTTCGGCAGCTCGATCACCAGCTCCGGGCCCTTCACCTTCACGCAGCACGACAAGCGCGACTGCGCGTCCAGGCCCCAGGCGTCGTCGAGCTGGTCTTCTTCCTCGTCGTCGGCCGGCGCCAGGAACCGGGCGCCCTCGCGCACGTGCACGTGGCAAGTCGCGCAGGCGCCCACCTTCTCGCACGCGTGCTCGATCTCGATGCCGTTGTCCAGCATCGCGTCCACGAGCTTGCGGCCGGGCTTGGCCTCGAAGACCTTGCCCTCCGGACACAGGTCGGGATGCGGCAGCACGCGGATGTGCGTGAGCGGCACGGCGGCCGCCGCGGGGGCGGCGGCATCCTTGGCTTCGGTGCTCATGGCGCTCCTTCAGGCCGTGGCGAGCTGATCCATGCGCTGGCCGGAGAGGGCCTGGCGGATGCGCACGTCCATGCGGCGCCCGGCAAAGGGCGTGGTGATGGCGTTGAGCGCCGTGGAGGTGCTGCGCAGCGCGTCGCGCAGCCGCCGCCAGTCCTCCGCCGTGCCCTCGATGGCGGCGGATTCGGCCAGCACGTCGGCCACGGCCTGCATGCCCGCCAGGATCTCCTGGCGCTCCTGCGGCTGCAGCAGCGCCTCGCCGTCCTCGCGCAGTGCGGCCTCGGTTGCGTCCAGCAGCCGCCGCGCATCGATCTGCGCCTCGCGCAGCATGCGCGCGGCGCTGTCGTCCGCGGCGGCGCCCATCGCGTCCTTGAGCATCCCGGTCACGGTCTCGGTCGCCAGCCCGTAGCTGGGCTTGACCTCGACGTGGGCCTGCACCCCGGAGAGCTGCTCGACGGCGCTGACCGACAACAGCCCGTCGGCGTCGATCTGGAAGCTCACACGGATGCGGGCGGCCCCGGCCGCCATCGGCGGGATGCCGCGCAGGGTGAAGCGCGCCAGCGAGCGGCACTCCGACACCAGCTCGCGCTCGCCCTGCACCACGTGCAGCGCCAGCGCCGTCTGGCCGTCCTTGAAGGTCGTGAAGTCCTGCGCGCGCGCCACCGGCACGCTGCTGTTGCGCGGGATGATCTTCTCCACCAGCCCGCCCATGGTCTCGATGCCCAGCGACAGCGGGCTCACGTCCAGCAGCAGCAGCCCGTCGCCGCTGCGGTTGCCCGCGAGCTGGTCGGCCTGGATCGCCGCGCCCAGCGCCACCGCCTGGTCGGGGTCGATGTCCGTCAGCGGCGGCTTGCCGAAGAGCTTCCCGATCTCGGCACGCACCTGCAGCAGCCGGGTGGAGCCGCCGACCAGGACCACGCCGTCCACCTCGTCCGCACGCAGCTTCGAGTCGCGCAGCGCGCGCTTGACGGGGCCCAGCGTGCGCTCCACCAGCGGCCGCGTGAGGTCGTCGAAGGCGGCACGGGTGAGCGCCAGCACCTCCTCGCGGCCGTCGTTGCGACGGCAACGCATCTCGACCGACGGGTGCTCGCTGAGCGCTTCCTTGGCTTGGCGCGCGGCGGCCAGCAGCGCGCCGGTCTCCTGGCCCCAGCCGCCGCCGGTGGCGGCCATGAAGTGCTCGGCCAGGCGGTGGTCGAAGTCGTCGCCGCCGAGCATGGCGTCGCCGTTGGTGGCGATGACCTCGAACACGCCGCGCTGCAGCCGCAGCACCGAGACGTCGAAGGTGCCGCCGCCCAGGTCGTAGACGACGTAGGTGCCTTCGCTGCCCTTGTCCAGCCCGTAGGCCACGGCCGCGGCGGTGGGCTCGTTGAGCAGGCGCAGCACGTGCAGCCCGGCCTGTTGCGCCGCGTCCTTGGTGGCCTGTCGCTGCGCGTCGTCGAAGTAGGCCGGCACCGTAACCACCGCGCCCACCAGCGCGCCGCCCAGCACGGCTTCGGCGCGCTCCCTGAGGCCGCGCAGCACCTGCGCACCCACTTCCACCGGGCTCTTGACGCCCTGGCGCGTCGCCACGCCCACCGCCGTATCGGACAGCGCCTCCAGCGCGTAGGGCAGCATGTTCTGCTGCACGTCGGCCAGGCGGCGCCCGATCAGGCGCTTGGCCGACGCGATGGTGTTGAGCGGGTCCGAGGCGGCCATGGCCTGGGCCTCGTGCCCGATGAGCAGGCCGCCGAAGGCGCCGTAGTGCACGACGGAGGGCAGCAGGCTGCGTCCTTGCGCGTCGGCGAGCACCTGCGGCATCCCGCTGCGCACGGTGGCCACCAGCGAGTTGGTGGTGCCGAGGTCGATGCCCACGGCCAGACGGTGCTGGTGCGGGGCAGCACTGCGGCCGGGTTCAGCGATTTGCAGCAGGGCCATGGCAGCGCCTCCTCAGACCGCGAAGCTCTCGCCGCACCCGCAGGTGGCGGCGGCGTTGGGGTTGTTGAACTTGAAGCCCTCGTTGAGGCCTTCGCGCACCCAGTCGAGCTGGGTGCCGTCGATCATGGGCAGGCTGGCCGCGTCCACCAGCAGCGTCACGCCCTCGCTGTCGAAGCGCAGGTCGTCGCTGCCGGCCTCGTCGGCGAACTCCAGCGCATAGGCGTAGCCGGAGCAGCCGCTGGTCTTCACCGCCAGGCGCAGGCCCAGCCCGCCGCCGCGCTGCGCAAGCGCCTTGCGGATCTGGTTGGCGGCTTTGGGGGTCACGCTGAGGGACATGGCTTTTGCCTTTCTGTTCGCATCCCCGCATGCGCGCAGCCCACGGCGGGCCCGGCCTGCGAGGGACGCCGATGTGGTGAAGAGTCAGACGGAGAACGAGCTGCCGCAGCCGCAGGTGCTGGAGGCGTTGGGGTTCTTGATGACGAAGCGGGCGCCTTCGAGCTTGTCCTCGTAGTCGATCTCCGCGCCCACCAGGTACTGCAGGCTCATCGCATCGACCACCACCTTGACGCCGTCGCGCTCGATGCGGAAGTCGTCTTCCTTGCGCTCGTCGTCGAAGGCGAAGCCGTACTGGAAGCCCGAGCAGCCGCCGCCGGTGACGAAGATGCGCAGCTGCAGCGAGGGGTCGCCCT
>JAEYPG010000695.1 GCA_023410975.1 Pseudomonadota bacterium | reverse complement strand
AGGCGGCGCTGCGCCGCGACTGGGCCGCGGCGTCTGCGGCCGGCGCGGGCGTGCAGCCGCGACTGGAGATCACCGACACGGCCGCGCCGGGCCGGGCTGTCAGCGCCGTGGTGGTCTTCACCGGCTGCGCCCCCGGCGCCGCGGGCCACTGCGACGTGGCCGTGGAGTACGCGCTGCAGAAGCGCGGCGGCACGCGCACGCTGCTGGGCAGCGGCGTGCTGTGGTCGCAGCCGCCGCACACGCCGCGCTTCATGCTCGGCAGCACCTCGCTGAAGCTGGCTTTCGGTGCGCCGGACCGCGGCGCGCAACTGCGCGTGCTCGCGAAGGTGACCGACCGTGTCGCCAAGCGCTCGGTGGAGCTGGCGGCACCGTTGAAGGTGGAGTGAGGGGCGAAGCCCGGCGTACACGGAAGAGCCCTGCATGCACACCACCAGCCCCGCCCGTCGCCGCCGGTGCCTGGCAGCGTGGGCCGCGGCTTTCCTCGCCACGGGTCTTGCGATCGCCCAGCCCGCCGCCACCGACCCGTGGCCGGCGCTGCGCGAGGACGGTGCCATCGTGCTGTTCCGCCATGCCGAGGCGCCGGGCATCGGCGATCCGGGCAGCTTCAGGCTGGGGGACTGCGCCACGCAGCGCAATCTCAGCGAGGCCGGCCGCGAGCAGGCGCGGCGCAGCGGCGAGCAGTTGAGGCGCCAGCGCATCCCGGTCGGGGCCGTGTGGGCCTCGCAGTGGTGCCGCACCCGGGACACCGCGGCGCTGATGGCCTTGGGGCCGGTGCGTGAGGAACCCGCCTTCAACTCCTTCTTCGGCGAGCGCGGGGAGCAGGCAGCGCAGACGGCAGCCGCGCGCCGCAAGCTGCTGGACTGGCGCGGCCCCGGCGCGTTGGTGGTGGTGACGCATCAAGTCAACATCACGGCGCTCACCGGGCTCGGCGTAGCCTCGGCCGAGGGCATCGTGCTGCAGCGGCGCGGCGACGCACTGGCCGTGGTGGGCAGCATCGCGCCGCCGCGGTAGCACAGCCGGTGGCCGTGCCGGTGGAGCCCCGGGCAGCGCCTTCCGCCGGCAAGCCAGGGTACTTGCGCCTATTTCCCCGGGTTCGTGAAATGACTGCGCCCGTCGGCACGCTATAACCCAGGGCCATCCGGTATTTCGCCCAGCGGCTTCCATTCCGCAAGGTCACCCGGCACGGCCAGCCCGCTGACGCGCATGGGAGATATGCACCAGAATACAGATGAGCCCGGCATCGCGGCGGCGCCGGTGCATGGCCATCAATACCCGGATTCTTGCTTTTCAGGCGCACCATTGCGGGCGCCCGCCGGTGGCCCGCGTCTGGCGGTCTCGACGGAGCCTGCCTGGTTCTCGCACCATGCAAGCCCTTTCGCACTGACCCTTCAATACCTCAGGGCGAACGGAATACGGATTTGAAAATGATATGGCGCCCGTATCAGCTCGCCTCGCTGCGGGCAATGTGGCCGATTTTCCAGTGGACGGCAAAGGCAACGGCGTCCACCACCAGGACCACCAGCATCTTGAACAGATTCAGCTGGCCCTCATGGCGTTCCGCGCGCAGCGTCCGCTTGAACTCGCTCATCCGGCGACGGGAAATCTCCTCTCGGGGCACCGCTTTCAGGATGGCCTCGGCCTGCGCCGAGCTGGGCTGCGAGGTGCGCACGTAGGACTCGTTGGACAGGTAGCGCTCGTAGTGGTGCCGGTCCAGCGTGAATTCGGGGTTCATGATCTGGACGAGATCATGGATGGCCAGCGCCGAAACGAATACAAAGCACACGACGGCAAAGAAACACACCGTCAGCGCGTAAATTTCCAGGATGCTTTTTTTCATGAACAGGATGTTCTTGCTGACGCGGGCGTCGAGCTCCACTACCGATTTGGCCATAGGCCACGCCGCTCAGGCCGTGCCCGAAAGCTATCAGCTTCCACTGCTCCCCATGAAGTGGGCCATGGTGATGGGATAGTGAAAAATTTCACGGCCTCCAGTGCCGCGCTGGCTGCGAATGTCAGCCCATTTGCCATGCCTGTCCGTCTCCATGGCAAAGCACGTGTTCATATTCGGCAAACCCCGAAAGCCGCCAGGACGGTGAGCCGCACAAATACCACCGGGCCCATTCATTCCGCACACAGGCACGTAGCAAGCGTGCCGCCGGACTCATCCGGATTTCGGCGCATGGAAAATCCACCGGGCGGTTTTACTGACTGACCGCCAAGGCCATTTCACCAACTTGCTTTTCCAAGCTTCCACCACCCCGCCAAGCAATCCATGGTAACAGACTGCTACAGGCGCGCCATACGCCGGCCATGGAGGCAAGCGTCCAGGGCCGCTGCAGGGAGTGCCGGGGCGCCGCGGTCCGCTGGCGGACGCGGGGCGCCCCACGGGCGCATCAGGCGGCGCTACGGTTCCCCTTGAGCTGATCGCCCACCGGCAGCTTGCGTATGCGCGTGCCGGTGGCCCAGTACAGCGCGTTGGTAAGCGCCGGTGCGATGCCCGAGGTGCCGGGCTCGCCAATGCCGCCGGGCTTGTCGCTGCTGGGCACCAAGTGCACCTCGATGCGCGGCACCTCGCCCATGCGCATCACGCGGTAGTCGCCGAAGTTGGCCTGCTGCACCCGGCCCTGCTCCAGCGTGATCTCGTTCCACAGCGCCGCCGACAGGCCGAACACCACGCCGCTCTCCAACTGCGCGCGCACCGTGTCGGGGTTGACCACCTGGCCGCAGTCCACCGCGCACACCACGCGGCGCACGCGCACCTGGCCCTGCGCGTCCACCGCCACCTCGGCCACCATCGCCATGTAGCTGCCGAAGGCGTACTGCGCCGACACGCCGCGCCCCGCGCGCTCGTCCATCCCCATGCGCAGCGGGCTGTCCCAGCCGGCCTTCTCGGCCGCGAGCCGCAGCACCGCCTGCAGCCGGGGCTGCTTGTCCAGCAGCGCCAGCCGGTACTGCACCGGGTCGCGCTGCGCCTTGGCCGCGAGCTCGTCGATGAAGCTCTCCACCACCCACACGTTGTGCGTGGCGCCCACGCCGCGCCAGAAGGCAGTCGGGATGGGCGGCTCGTGGCGAACGTACTCCACGCGCTGCACCGGGATGTCGTAGGGGATGTCGCGCGCACCCTCGACCGCGTCGGGGTCCACGCCGTCCTTGACCAGCGGCGGCGCGAAGCGCGACATGATCGACGAGCCCGTGATGCGGTGCAGCCAGGCCTTGGGGCGGCCCTGCTCGTCCAGCGCGGCGGCGATGCGGTCGAGGTAGTAGGGCCGGAACATGTCGTGCTGGATGTCCTCCTCGCGCGACCACACGAACTTCACCGGCGAGGAAGCCTGGCGCGCGAAGGACACCGCCTGCACGATGAAGTCCACCTCCAGCCGCCGCCCGAAGCCGCCACCGAGGTAGTGGTTGTGCACCTGCACCTTCTCCTCCGGCAGCCCGGCCGCCTTGGCCGCCGCGGTACGCGCCAGCACCGGCACCTGCGTGCCCACCCACAGCTCGCAACCCTCGGGCGTGAGCGAGACGGTGCAGTTCATCGGCTCCATGGTGGCGTGGGCCAGGAACGGCATCTGGTAGAGCGCGCTGACGCCGTTGGCCGCCGGCGTGGCCGCCAGCGTGCCCATCGCGTCGCCGTCGCTGCGCGCCACGGCGCCTTCCCGGCGCGAGGCCGCCTCCATCTCGGCCACGATGGCCGCGGTGGTCAGCGCGCTGTGCGGCCCGCCGCTCCAGGTGGGCGCCAGCGCCGCCAGGCCCTGCTTCGCGGCCCACATGTGGTCACCCACCACCGCCACGGCGTCGTCCAGCCGCAGCACCTGGCGCACGCCGGGCACGGCCAGCGCGGCGCGCTCGTTCAGGCCCGCCAGCTTGCCGCCCACGACGGGGCAGGCCGCCACGGTGGCGACACGCATGCCCGGCACCTTGGCGTCGATGCCGAACAGGGCGCGGCCATTGGTCTTGTCCGGCGAGTCCAGCCGCTTGACGGGCTTGCCGATGAGCTTGAAGTCGGCCGGCTGCTTCAGCGGCACGTCGCGCGGCACTTCCAGCTTCGCCGCCGCGTCCACCAGCTCGCCGTAGTGCAGCCGCCGGCCGCTGGGCCCGTGCGTGACCACGCCGAGCGCGGCGCTGCACTCCTTCACGTCCACGTTCCACTGGCGCGCCGCGGCCTGCAGCAACATCACGCGCGCGCTGGCGCCGGCACGGCGCAGGGGCTCCCAGGCGCCGCGGATGGAGGTGGAGCCGCCCGTGACCTGCCCGCCCAGCAGCGGATCGGCGTAGAGGGCGTTGTCCGGCGGCGCCTGCTCCAGCTTCACGCGCGCGGGGTCCACCTCCAGCTCCTCGGCCAGCAGCATGGGGATGGAGGTGAAGGTGCCCTGCCCCATCTCCACCTTGTGGACGATGAACGTCACGGCGCCCTGGCGGTCGATGCGGATGAAACCGCTGTAGGCCAGCCCGGGCGAGTCCTGCGACAGCGTCGTGGTGGCCTGGCCCACGGCGGCCTCCGGGGGCTTCGCGTCGCGCGGCGCGGGCGCGGGCGCAGCCGGCGGCACCACGGCGCAGCCCGGCAGCGCGATGCCGATCAGCAGCCCGCCCCCGGCGGCAGCGCCGGCGCGGATGAAGGCGCGGCGCGACAGGCCCATGTTCTCCTCGACATGCTCGATGGGGCGCATCTCAGGCTCCCCGGTTCGGCGTGGCGATCTGCGAGGCCGCCAGCTTGATGGCGGCGCGGATGCGCTGGTAGGTGCCGCAGCGGCACAGGTTGCCGGACATGGCGCCCTCGATGGCGGCGTCATCGGGCGCGGGGTTGGCGCGCAGCAGCGCGCAGGCCGACATCACCTGGCCGCTCTGGCAGTAGCCGCACTGCACCACGTCGAGCTCGCGCCAGGCGGCCTGCACGCGGCGCCCCACCGGATCCTGGTCGATGCGCTCGATGGTCACCACGCGCTTGCCTTCCACCGCCGACAGCGGCGTGATGCACGAGCGCACCGCCTGGCCGTCAAGGTGCACGGTGCAGGCACCGCAGGCGCCGATGCCGCAGCCGAACTTGGTACCGGTGAGGCCGGCCACGTCGCGCAGCGCCCACAGCAGCGGCATGTCCGCGGGAAGATCCAGCGCCGTGGGCTGGCCGTTGAGCGTGAAGTTCAGCATCGCGCACCTTTTCCTTTAGAAAACCACCGGGACGGCAGCCCCGGCCAAAGGCAAGGAGCATGCCTCAAGCGCCTGGGGAAGCCGTTACAGGAGGCGGGGCGAGGGCAGCCCGCAGACATTTTCGACGCCTGGCGCCCTGCACGCCGCTCGTTGCGTGTCCGCCCATGATCGACACTCTCGGCCATGAAGACCCAGTACTACACCGCTTCCACCCTCGACGGCTTCATCGCCACCGAGGACCACTGCCTGGACTGGCTGCTGCAGTTCGGCGAGGCGCCCGGCGGCAGCTATGACCGCTTCATCGCCGAGGTGGGCGCCATCGCCATGGGCTCGCACACCTACGAGTGGTTGCTGCGTCATCAAGTCCGTCCCGAGGGTCGCGATCCGCAGCCCTGGCCCTACGCGCAGCCCGCCTGGGTGTTCAGCACCCGCGCCCTGCCGGGCGTGGCCGGCGCGGACATCCGCTTCGCCTCGGGTGACGTCGCCGCGGTGCATGCCGAGATGGCGCGCGCCGCCAACGGAAAGAACATCTGGATCGTCGGCGGCGGCGAGCTGGCCGCGCAGTTCCACGACGCGCGGCTGCTGGACGAGATCATCGTCACCGTCGCCCCGGTCACGCTCGGCCGCGGCGCGCCGCTGTTCCCGCGCGCGCTCACGGCGCCGCCGGCGCTGCGGCTCGAATCGGTACAGGCCTACGGCGACGTGTTCGCCGAGCTGCGCTACGCCGTGCGACGCGGCTGAAAACCGCCCGGACCGGATGCGCCTGCAACGACTGCACCTTGCGCAACGTCAACAATAAGCAGAACGTCCGGGGTTAACCCTTAGAATGTGGCCTGTTGCTGTAAGCGTTTGCTGTCCTCACTTACAGCCCGAAGCAATCGTCTCCTCTTTCTCTCGTGCATCCCCAGTCTCCCGCCAACCCCGTTCCGAGCTTCCGCCGCCAGGTCCTGCGCCTGGCGCTGGCGCTGCTCGCCTGGGGGCTGCTGACCTGGGGCCTGGGCTACACCGCCCACCACGCCGCGGGCTTCAAGGCGGCGAGCGCCAAGCTGCCGCAGTGGAGCGTGGACGATGCCCTTCACGCCGCGACGCTGCCGAGCCGGCTGCTGATCGGAGATCCGGCGCCGGGATGGCGCCAGCACCGGGCCTCGCAGGCCTTTTCCGGCGGCTTCGGCTCCTCGGGAAAGTGGCTGCTTGAGGACATTCCCCTGACCCTGGATCTCGACCTGGAGGTCCCGGAGTACGCGATGCTGCCGGCCGAGCCGGCGTACCGCCTCGAAGCGCCGCGGGGCCAGCC
>JAEYPG010000212.1 GCA_023410975.1 Pseudomonadota bacterium | reverse complement strand
CGTGGACCCCAGCGGCCCGCGCACCGACGACCGTCCCGTCAGCGTCACCAGCCCCACCGTCAACGAGGCCTCGCCCTGGGCCGTCTTCACCGTCGCCGGCAGCGCCGGCCAGTCGGTCACGCTGGCGCTGCGCAACGGCACGGCGCAAGGTGCCGGCGTGGACTTCGGCAGCAGCAGCAGCTCGGGCCTGCAGGTCTCCACCGACGGCGGTGCGACCTGGGTGAACTATCCCGGCGGCCCGGTGACGCTGGGGAACGCCGCGCTGCTGGTGCGCGTGGCGATCGTTGATGACGCGACTGTCGAAGGCAACGAGACCTTCACGCTCGAAGCCACGCTGGTCGGCGGCCAGACCGCCACCAGCACGGCCTTGATCGTGGACAACGACGCCCTGCCGCCCGTGTTGCCGCCCTCCGATCCCAGCCCCTCGCCGAGCCTGCCCCCGGCAGCGGCACCGGCGCCGCTGCCGCCTGCCCCGGTGCAGGCATCCACAGCGGACAATTCGAGCTTCGCCACGACGTTGGGCGTGCCTTCGGGCGACGTGGTGGGGGACATCCGGTACCGCCTCGTGTCCGTGAACCCGATGGACCTGGAGCGCAACGACGGCAACCGCGGCTCGAACATCGACGACATCTACACCCGCTCCAGCGGCTTCCGCACCATGGTCACGCCGGCCAAGGAGCCGTTGCTGCGCCTGTTCAACGGCATGACGGACCAGGTGATCGCCACCCGCCAGATCGACATCCAGCTTCCGGCGGACGTCTTCGTGCACACCGACTTCAACGAAACGGTGACGCTCACGGCGCGGCAGGCCAACGGCCAGCCGCTGCCGAGCTGGCTGCACTTCGACGGCAAGGCCGGCACCTTCACGGGTGAGGTGCCCGCCGGCCAGAAGGTGGACCTGCGCGTGATCGTCACAGGCCGCGACACCAAGAGCCGCGAGGCCAATGCGGTGTTCCGCATCCTGTCGCAGCCTTCGGCCGACAAGCCGGCGGGCCGCGTCGGGCTGGACAAGCAGCTCATGCGCGGCGAGGCGCTGACGCAGCGCAACGGCCAGTGGCAGGCGCAGCGCCATGCCCTGCGCCGGGCCTGAGCGGCTGAACAGAAGTACCACTGCCGGGATTTGCCATGAGCTTGAGTGCCGAGGCCATATTGCAGTTGTTGGCCACGGTCCGCGCGGCGCAGACGCCGGCGGCACGACGTTTCGTGCTGCTCGACGGCACGCGCGCGCACCTGCCCTACCACGCCGCCGTCCTGTGGCAGGACGGCGCACTGTTCCACTCCGGCGCCAGCCGGGTGGACGAGCACGGGCCCTACGGCCAGTGGCTGCAGCGCTTGGCGCGTTCGCGCGCCGGCCAGAGCGGCCCCTTCGGCGAGGAGGACGTGCCCGCGCTGGCCGCGGACTGGGGTGAATGGTGGCCTCCATACGCGTTGGCGCTGCCCGCGGGAGAGCGCGGCCTGCTGCTGCTCGTGCGCGAGGTGCCGTGGACGCACGGCGAGATCAGCGCGCTGCACGACTGGCTCGATGCCTGGCTGCTGGCCGAGCAGGCCGCCGCCGCGGCCCAGCCGCGCAAGGCGGTGGACCTGGGCGCGCTCGCGGCCCGGGTGCGGGCTTTCCGCCCCCGCCGCAAGACCCTGCTGGCGGCCACGGCAGTGCTGCTGGTGCTGCTGCTGCCGATCCGGCTGACCGTGCGCGCGCCCGGCGAGATCGTGCCGCGTGAGCCCACCGTGCTGCGCGCCACCGTCGAAGGCATGGCGCAGCGGCTGCTGGTGGAGCCCAACCAGGTGGTCAAGGCCGGGCAGCTGCTGGCCGAGCTCGATGACGCCCAGGCCGCGAGCCGCCTGCAGGTGGCGCGCCAGGCCCTGGTCACCGCCGAGGCCGAATGGCGCCAGACCATGCAGCAGGCCCTCACCGACCCGCGCGCCAAGGCCCAGCTCGCCGTGGTACAGGGCCGCATGGAGGAAAAGCGCACCGAGGTGGCCTACCTGGGCGAGCAGGTGCAGCGCACCGAGCTGCGCGCGCCGCACGACGGCGTGGCGCTGATCGAGGACCCGGGCAGCTGGGCCGGACGCACGGTGGCCGCCGGCGAGCCGCTGCTGCGGCTGGCCAAGCCCGAGGACCAGGAGGTGGAAGCCTGGCTGCCGGTGGCCGATGCAGTGGAGCTGCCTGCGGGCAGCGCCATGCGCCTGTTCCTGAGCAGCCGCCCCGCCGAGCCCGTGGCCGCCAAGCGGCGGCTCTACGCCTACGCGGCCACGCAGCGCCCGGACGGCACCCTCGCCTACCGGCTGCGAGGCCAGCTCGAAGGCGCGCCGCGCGAGCGGCTGGGCTCGCGCGGCACGGTGCACGTGGACGGCGAGCGCGTGCCGCTGGTCTATTGGGTGCTGCGCCGTCCGCTGGCGGCGCTGCGCGAGGCGCTGGGATGGTGAGCACGAACGCCGCCGGTGCCACGGCGCCGGCCGCTGGAGCGGCACTGCGCGTCCCGGCGATCCCTGTGCAGGCCCTGGAGATCGCCGCGCCCCCGGCCTGGCCCGAGCTGCGCCAGGAGCTGCAGCTGCACCACGCCCCGGCGCTGCCCGACGGCACGCCGAGCTGGACGCTGCACGACCCGGTGCGCCACCGCTTCACGCGCATCGACTGGATCACGCACGAGGTGCTGCGCCGCTGGTGGCTGGGCAACCCGGCGCTGATCGCCGAGCAGGTCAATGCCCAGACCACGCTGGCCATCTCCGCGGAGCACGTGCTGCGGGTGCTGGAGTTCGCCCGCCGCCATGAGCTGCTGCGGCCGCAGGCGCCGCCGCAGGGCTCCGAGCCAACCCAGGGGCTGCAGGCCGTGGGCACCTGGCTGCTGCACCACTACCTGTTCTTCCGCATCCCGCTGTTCAACCCCGACCAGCTGCTGCAGCGCCTGATGCCTGCGGCGCGGCGGCTGGGCAGCACGGCCTTCACGCGCGCCACGCTCGCCGCGCTGGTGCTGGGCCTGCTGGCGGTGATGCGCAACTGGGAGGCGTTCCGCGCCCAGGCCGTGGACCTGCTGTCCTGGCGCGGGCTGGCGCTGTACGGGCTGACGCTGGTGGCGGTGAAGGTGGCGCACGAGTTCGGCCACGCCTTCGTCGCCCGCCACCAGGGCTGCCGCGTGCCCGCGATGGGCGTGGCCTTCATGGTGCTGTGGCCGGTGGCCTACACCGACACCTCGGAGGTGTGGCGGCTGTCGGACGCGCGCGCGCGGCTGCGGGTGGCGCTGGCAGGGGTGCGCACCGAGCTCAGCATTGCCGCCTGGGCCACGCTGGCCTGGGCGCTGCTGCCCGAAGGGCCGCTGCGCACGGCGGCCTTCATCCTGGGCACGCTGACCTGGATCGGCACGGTGCTGGTCAACCTCAGCCCGTTCATGCGATTCGACGGCTACTTCGTGCTGTGCGACCTGCTCGACCAGCCCAACCTGCACGAGCGCAGCTTTGCGCTGGCCCGCTGGTGGCTGCGACGGGTGCTGCTGGGCTGGCAGGCGCCGCCGCCGGAAGAGCTGCCGCCGGCACGGCGCCGAGCCTGGATCGCTTTTGCCTTCGCCACCTGGGCCTATCGGCTGATGCTCTACCTGGGCATCGCCTGGCTGGTCTATCACTTCGCCATCAAGGCGGTGGGCATCCTGTTGTTCGCCGTCGAACTGGGCTGGTTCGTCATGCGTCCCCTGATCGAAGAACTGCGCGCCTGGCATGCCGGGCGTGCCCAATGGCGCGGCAGCGCGCGGCAGCGCCGCAGCGCCGCGGTGCTGCTCCTGCTGGCCCTGCTGGGCTTCGTGCCGCTGCCCTCGCACGAGAGCGCTGGCGCACTGCTGCAGCCGGCCCACCATCTGGCGCTGCGGCTGCCCGCGACGGCGGTGATGGATGCAGTGCACGTGCAGCCGGGCCAGCAGCTCAAGGCCGGTGCGCCGCTGCTGGAAGCGTCGAGCTCGGCGCTGCAGCAGCGGCTGCAGGCGGCGCAGATACAGGTGCGCCGGCTCCTGGCGCAGGTGGGCGGCGCCAGCGTGGACGTCGTGCAGCAGGCGCAGTGGAGCTCGCTGCAGGCCCAGCTCGTCACCGCGCGCCGGGAGGTGGAGGCGGTGCAGGGAGAGATCGAGCGGCTGCGCCCGCGCGCACCCTTCGACGGCGTGGTGCTGGCCCTGGAGGACGGGCTGCGCCCGGGCCTGGTGGTGAGCCCGCAGCAGACGCTGCTGCAATTCGCCGCGCCGGGACGCTGGCGCGTCGTGGCCTACGCCAGCGAGCAGGCCGCGCGTGCGC
>JAEYPG010000644.1 GCA_023410975.1 Pseudomonadota bacterium | reverse complement strand
CCTGCGCTGCAGGACTCGCCCCCGGGTCGGCCGGCATCAGGTCTCCCATACCACCGGGCAGCGTCGCAGGAGCGGCTGCGCAGGCTTGCTACGCACCACCTCCCGCAGGGCCGCCATCACGTTCCGTGGGATCGGGGTCCGCTCAAAGAGCGACGGGCGCGGACGCACGATGCACCGCACGGCCTGGCGCTCCTCACGGGATGCGAAGCGGCAGGCTTTCAGCCAACGGATCGCCAGAAAATTGCTGATCGGCCGAGCTGCACTGCCTGCTCGATGAGCGCGATGGCACACACGGTTTGCATGCACCTCCCCTCGGCTTCCAGGACAAGCCGATTGTGCGTTGCAGCACGGACAGGGCGACAGGAGCATCCTGTAGCTCCGCCAGTCCGCGACTTCCCCGGCGAGCCAGGGCTGTCGTCACTGCTCCAGGCGCTTTCCGTCCAAGCGGCGGACGGCTCTGGGCTGGCCTGCCGCGGCGAGGCAGCGCGTACCCCGCATCTGCCTAGACAGTCGGCAGGCGCAGTTGCTCCGGTCCCGCCGCAGCCTTGCGCGGGCGGCCGTGGCGCTTCGGCGCCGGTACCAGGCCCAGGTCCGCCGGCGTCAACTCGAACGCCCGCATGAGGTTGCGCACCTTCACCAACGCCTCCAGCCGGGCACCCTCTTCCAGCTCGTGCAGCTGTCTCTCGGCCTCGGCCAACTCGGCGCGCAGTTCGACGATGCGGGCCTTGAGCATCTCGGGCATGGGCTTGGCAACGGGCTTCACCCAGCCCTTGGGCATGTCTTCGGTTTGGTACATCCCGGGATGGTAAGCGCCGCCAGGACCTGGGGGCTCGCGGCCGGGCCTGAGCCCCGGGTGCTGCGGGCGGTTGCGGATGCAGCCGTTTCTGCGTGCGCGCTGAACGCTGTCTGGAACGTGCTGCACGCCTTGGCCTGCCTGCCGAACACACTGTCCCTGAATCGCTGACCCAGGGAAAACCTGGGAATCGGCAACATACGGAGGCACTGCCTCCGGATGTTGCCGGCGCGTCGGCACAGTTGCGCGCAGCCAAGCCCAGTTGCTTCTGGAGCATGGCTCGGAGCAGAGATGCCCGTGCCGGCGGCGAGGTTCGCGCGCATAGCCATCAAGGTGCTTCGCACTTCCCGCGCATGTGCACTCGTTGCTGCGGAAGCCGCCTGGGCAGCCCCCGGCGTGATTCGGCAGAACGCTCTCGTTACGGCCCTTGCCCACGCCCGCCGGTACGCACTCCGCGCTGCCCAGGGGTGGCGCAGGCGCGAACCGGGCCCGCAGCGATCTCCCCGTGCCGTTGCTGATTGCGGCAGCAGGGGGCGCATCGACGGGGAACTCGTCCCGGCGGTCAGTTGCTGGTGCAAGACCGTCTTGCACCCCGTCCGGCGCCAGACGCTGGACCATCGGTCCGGCTGCGGGCGCGTGCCCTCCTCGGACCTCACTACCCAGCCGCAGGCTGCAGCGGCTGCCGGTCAGGATCAAGCCGCGTGCGCTTGCCGTCCGTGCGGCTCGCGCCCCTGGTGCCCGGACCAGGCGACAGCACGGGCGCTGCGGCGCAAGACGGTCTTGCGCGCCGCCCCAATGCCATTGCCGGTGTGTCGTCTTGCAGTCGGCGCAGGTTCGCCTTCGCCCGTATCCGCCACGCGGTCGGGGCCCGCACCGCTTCCGTGTCCGGACCAGCCACGACCTGCTTGTGGTTGAAACCCATCACCGCCTGGCATCCCGGACCCAGCGCCAGTACGGCGCCCCGGACTGCCAGACCATCTTGCACCGTACTCGGTCGGGAGCCGCGCCGGGCTCAGACCATGCCGCGCCCGAACCCAGTGGCCATCGGAGCGTGGCGGCTGCAGGGCCGCCAGATCGGAACCCCGCTTGCCCACGGAATGCAGGACGGTCCTGCACCATGCCTTGCAGCACGGGCCGGGATGTCAGGCCGGGACATGCCGTGCCCAAGGGCTTTCCCCAGCTCAATGAGCAGTCGCGCCGGAACCGGGTCGGCCTGGCGCGCAGCCGCCTGCCTCCCCCGCGAACCGCCTCTGCGGTGTCGAGGACCGGTCGCAGGCCCGTATCCCGTTGAGCAAGACCGTCTTGCACACCGCCCGGCACGACGGGCGGTGCCGTCAGCCCAGCAGTTGGCGCAGTCGTTCCTCGAACGCTTCCCACTGCTCGGGCGGCAGCTGTGCCGGGTCCAGTTCGAGTTCGACGCGCACGCACTTGCCACTGGCTCGGATCGTCCCCTGCCGCCCTGGCCCGAGCGCCAGCCTGCGCTCCGGGGTGGAAGACGGTCTTGCACCCTGCCCATCCTGCGCACTGGCAAGCGCCTTGAAGACCGCGGCCGCCGGGAGCCGCTCGGCCCGCAGCTCGCGGGCCCGGGCCTTCACCCCCACGGGATCGCGCTGGCACGCGTCGGCCAGCGCCTTGGCCCAGCGGAACTGGATGTCGTTGGGCGACGGGAATGCATCGAGCACGGCCTGCGGCAGCTCAGCAATGCGCACCGCCTCGCTCACGTCCGTGGACCCGCGGCCGATGTCCGCCGCGAGCGCGCGCATCGAAGGGAACAGCCCCTCGGCCAGCGCCCGCCGGTACATCTGTCCCTGCTCGTAGGGCGAGAGGTTCTTGCGGTGGCGGTTCTCGCGCTCCATGTGCGCGAAGAGCTCCCTGTCGCCGAGCGGCTTGATGACGGCCAACACCGGCAGGCCCAGGTCCAAGCAGGCGCGGTGGCGGCGGTGCCCGAACACCAGCTCGTAACGTTCGCCCTCGCCTTCCATGGGCCGCACCATGATCGGCTGCACGTTACCAGCGGCGTCCTGGATCTCGGCCTTGAGCGCCAAGAACTCCTGGTCCGAGAAGGACGCGTCCGCACGGTTAGCCCATCGGCTCGGCACGATCCGCGCCGCATCCAGCAGCTGCGCGCCGCGGTCGCTCTCCAGCTCCTGCGCGCGGGCCTTGAGGGTATCCACCTCGCGCTGGAGCTCGTCAGCCTTCCCGCGCAGCGCGTTGGTGTTGAAGATTGCCGCGGTGGTGTAGCCCACGCCCGTCTTGGCCGCGGGCTGCGGCGCCGGCTCGGGGGTAGCCTCGGGCGCCTTCGGCCGCACCTCGGGAATGACGAAGGCGATGTTCTCGCCTACCTTCTCGCGCCGCTTCGTGCTCATTGCGAGTTCCCCAGCCGCTCGGTCTGGTTCGACCAGAACATCTGTGCCTGGTCCTCGATGAGGTCCACCAGGCGGTCGAAGGCATCGGTGGCGCGCTTGAGCGTGCGGGCCGAGGGCGCGTTCTTGAGCTGGTCGTAGACCGTGCCGAACTCGGCCGAGCCCGCGATGGCCGCGGCCGTCTTGGGGATCTCGATCTGCAGCAGCTTGTCGGCGTAGGCCGCGCTGAGCCACTTCTTGACCAGGATCGCGCTGGCGTCGGTGCTCTCCACCTTGGTCAGCAGCACGTTCACAAAGGCAAAGCGCTTGGAGCCGCCGCGCGCGCGCACCAGCGTGCCGGTGAGGTCGCTGAACAGGTTCCAGAATTGGGCTGAGCTGGCGAAGTCCAGCGCCGAGGGCGGCAGCGGCATCACGATACCGTCGGCCGCCATGAGCGCGTTGATGGTGACGTAGGACAACGAGGGCGGGGTGTCGACGATGATGAAGTCGTAGGTGTCCCGGGCGTTGTCCAGCGCCAGGTCCATCACGCGCCAGAACTCGAAGGCCTGGTCGTTCATCTGCCGCGCCGGCAGTGCGAACTCCGCGCCGAACAGCACCGGCGCTGCCGCGATCAGGTCGATGCCGTCCCAGTACGTCGGCCGGATCGCATAGCCCACGTCATCCTGGTCGCCGTTGAACAGGGGCAGCAGCGTGTCCTCGGGCGCCACCTCGGAGTCCGGCAGGATGCCAAAGAGGGTGGTGAGGCTGCCCTGGGGATCGCAGTCGATCAGCAGCACCCGGTGGCCAGCCAGTGTGAGACCCTGCGCCAGCGTCGCGGCGGTGGTCGTCTTGCTAACGCCGCCCTTGAAGTTGCCGATGCACAGCGTGCAGGCCGTGGCCATGGGTGGGCGCATGTCACCGCTGCGTGTGGCGCGAATCCACTGGCGCGCCTCAGTCAGCGAGAACTCGCGCCGGGCGCCGCTGGGCGACAGCGTGCCCGCGGGCAGGTCGCCCTTCTTGATCCTGGCGTCGAACCGGTTGCGACCCAGCCCGGTGAGCTCTGCCAGCTGTGAGGCCGTGAAGCGCGGTGACTCCTTGCGCGAGGTGGGCGACAGCATCGTGCTGCGTACCTGCGACAGGATGGCCTGCACGCGCTCGGCCTGGACGTCAATGTCCTCCAGACTGAGGCCGGGTTGTTCAAGCAGCGTAGCGTCCAAGCTGGACCTCCTCGGGGTTTATTGATGGTTCTGAGGATTGTAGGCGCCGACGTGGATTTCCGGACTTGCTTTGGATTCGACGTTTGCGTAACGCACGATGGTGCGCGTGCGGTGTCTTCGGGGTGGGATTTCTGAACTTTTCCAGACGGTACTTCAGTGATATTTAAGCCTTATTCAATACATTTAGCCTTGTGGATAAGTGGATTTTTATCAATCATAACAATGACTTGAGAATACATGGCGTCCGCGCTATTGACCGAAGGCGTCCGCACAACTGACTCTCGCCGTCCGTGCCATTGACTCATCCCGTCCGCACTTTTGACCCGCCGCCAAACCTGCGGGATACCGTTTTGTGGACAAGTCAGCCGCTGTCCGCGGCAGCGGCAGGACGGTTCGCTGCCGCGTGCCTGCTGCCTGGGAACGTACTTCGGGGTGGCGGGTGTCCGCACTTTTGACCCGCTAGGCCGCCATACAGCGTGTGCCAACCAAGGCCGGCTGCTTGTCCGGAAGGTGCCGGACATATACTGTCCGGCATGGACGTGCCCTTGAAGTTGCCCGAGGCGCCGCAGGAGCGCGGTGACATCTATCGCAAGCCCGTGGCGACGCTGGCGATGGTCCCCCTCAACGGCCGGCTCACGGCCGGGGGGCGCAAGCTCTACAACGTGATGGGCCGCGTGGCCCAACGGCAAGGGGAGGTCGGCAAGCGCGGCTACCAGGCCAAGCTCAAGGCGCTGCTGCGGGTGCTGGACAAGGGCAGCAACGAGGCGGGCATCATGCGCCGCTACCTCACCGAGATGATGTCCACGCGCTGCGAGTGGCGCCCGCTCAAGCCCGGCGAGGGTCTGCCCGGCGAGCACCCCGACGACGTGTCGCTCAGCGAGGTCCGCATCTTTCCCCTGCTGGCCGAGGTCCGCTGCTACCAGCGCGGACGCGAAAACTGGGTGACCTGGTTCTACCCGCCGACGATCGAGGAGCAGATCCTCAACCCGCGTCTGTACGCGCAGATCAACCTCACCACCATGGCCCGGCTGGGCACGCACGCCGCGGTGGCGCTGTACGAGGTGTGCGTGCGCTACCAGGGCTCGGGGCGCACGCCGCGCAAGCCGTGGAGCTGGTGGGTGCCGGTGCTGCGCGGGCACGAGGTGACGAGCGACCGCGAGTACCGCAAGTTCAAGAGCGAGCTGCTCAAGCCGGCGATCGCGCAGATCAACGAGCACACCGAGATCGAGATCGACCTCGTCGAGCACCGGGAGGGCGGGGCGGTCGTGGGCCTGCAATTCACGGTCAGCCTCAAGCCCGACTTCAAGCTGGACCAGGGCGACATCGAGCCGGTGGACCTGACGCCGGTGGAGCAGGCGCTGGCACTGGGCATCCGCGAGCTGGACCACGACGCGCTGGTGGACCGCTATGGCGAGGCACCGGTGCTGCGGGCGCTGGACCTCGTGGCCAGGCAGCTGCGGCAGGAGCCCGGCACCAACGCGCTGGCGCACCTCAAGTGGGTGCTGGAGGGCGTGGCAGGGGAGGGCGCCCGCAAAGCCGCCAAGCGCCGAGCAGCCGCCCCGGTCCAGGCGCCGGCGGCACCAGTGCCGGGGCCCAGCGTGCCCGAGCCCGATCCGGCCCAGGAGCTGGAGCGCGAGCAGCTGCGCCGCGATTTCGAGGCGCTGCCGCCCGAGCAGCAAAAGCAGAGGCTGCAGCGGCTGCGCGACGACGTGGTGGACAAGGGCGTGGCCACGCCCGCGCTGCTGCGCCGCATCGCGGATGGCGACTGGAAATCACCCGTGGTGCTGGCCCGGCTGGAGAAGTATTTCGCCTCGCACCGCTGACGGGAAGGGGCTCGCGCGAGGGCTTCCTGGCCCGCAGCGTCGCCTGGAAGGCACCCGTGGCGTCCCTCCTCGGCGACCTCCGGGTCTTGTCGCTGTTGCCGATCCCCCGCGTTTGGGAACCAGAGCTTCAAAACGTTGTCTACCGACGGTCTATGGCAAGCCGCAGATGGGCATGTCCAGTGCGCGAAAGCAACCTCAGAGACAAGTGCGCTTATCCGATAGCCAGAAACCGCTCCGGGCGGCAGTCCCAGGACGTGTCAATCCTTGCCGGATCTACCTCAAGCGGGTCCAGCCTTGCGCCGGTGGGCCACGCCGCCGACCACGCCCAGCCCGGCCAGCAGCAGCGCGAAGCTGGCGGGCTCGGGGATGGGCGCCACCCCCCAGGCATGCATGAAGAAGGTATTGTCGTAGCGCCAGGGCGTTTGCGAATCGTTGATGTGGCTGAACGTCAACTGGCCTTCGCGCCGCACGTCGGTGGATCCGAAGGCGGGGTTGGAATACGCTCTGGCATGCAGGGGCGCATAGCCATGCCCACTGACGTGGACATCGACGAAGTCTTGCCGGGATGCCTGTGGCATCGGGTCCGCATGCAGGTCGATGACGTAGTCGGCGGTTACCTTCACGCTCGTGAAGGCACCGACCTCGCCGTAGTAGTCGGCAATCGAGTGCGAACGAAACATGCCCCGGTCTGGAGTCGCATCACTGGCCACGCCTTGCACCAGCACTCGAAACTGATCCGCGGTCCAGGTGATCTCGGTATTGGCGGAGGCATAGGGCTCGTTGAGTTCGAAAGCCCATGAGCCGTAGGGCTCATAGAAGGTGTCGGAACGCACGAGCTCGTCCCTCGTGTGCTGCTTGGTCACCAGCACGGACATGCCAAGCGCGTAGAACCCCAGGAAGTGATGCGATGGCGCGATGCCGTCGTCCGGACGCAAGTCCGTCACCTCAAACCGCAGGTTGGTGATGTCCAGCGTGGCGGAACGTTCCGCCAGTGCGACCGGTGTGATGGCGGCAAGAATGACAGGCAGCACAAGTCTCATAGCACTTGCTCCAAACGGGCAACAGGCCCGGCGGGGCGACAGCAATTTACTGTCCTGTCAAAGTCATCGGGTCGGGGGAAGCGGGGTATTGAGGCTGGCGCGCTGCCGTGACCGGGGACGGATTGACCGTCATCGCCCAAGCTCCCGACCAAGCTTGCGTGCCCATCCCGCGCCACCGCTTCGACAACCTGCCATCCATCCGCCGGGTTTGCTGGCTGCCGTGCTGCCGCGCTGGTCCGCAACGTTGGCGTTCCGGCTGCTGTGACGCCGGTATCCCATTGGCGGTGCAGGCATGGCAGCACCGGAACAGAGCCCTGTTGACTTGTGGCGCGTCCCTGGTACTTGGGCCAGGGCTGCCTGCTCCGCTGACAAGCAGCGCGGCAGGTCTGGCGCCTCAAGAGTCATCATCCTCGCCCGCCGTCCCCTCGATGTCAGGATCCGGCTGGCCGCTGGTAGGAACTGTCGGCCCTTGCGGCGATCTGCGCCAGCGCCGCTCCTGCCTGGCCGCTGCCAGCGCGGTTTCGGACACCCGCTGTCCGATCACCCCGTACAGCGTCTGCTCGAACCTGACGAAGATGGGCGACGAGTTCAGCATGACGCTCACCGCGAGTGTGTCGTTGATCTGGCCCCAGGTGGCGATACCACCGCTGGCCTGGATGACCTGCACCGCGAGCCGCTCCGATTCCGAGAGCACGTCCAGCGGCACGACCTTCCGTGCGACGAACCGGTTGTAGCCGCGCTGTTCGAGCCAGTCCCAGCTGCGCAGCAGCGCGTGCAGGACGTTCATCGCGGGCATGGAGCACTCGTGCTCCTTATTGCGCGGCAACCAGTGGTCGTCCGTGATGAGCGCCGCGGCAATCTCGTCCACCCTCACCGATTCCCTAGCCACGGCCGTGATCTTGCGCACCCGGGTTGCCAGCGGGCTGCCGAGGCCACGATCCCCGCAGGTGAACCAGCACCCCGCCTCGTCGAGCGCCGTGAAGCCCGGGGCCGCCTGCATGAGCGACAGCAGGCTCTGGCGGGACAGCGCCACGCCGTGCTCGAGCGCCAGACGGCCCGCCAGCCTGAGCACGCTCGTGCAGCCGATGAAGCTCACGTCATGCAGGGCAAGGCGGAAGATCACCTCGCTCCAGGACAGGCCACCGGCGGGCTGTACCGTCACGATCCGCACGATGTCCGAGCCGACGCGAACCGGCGTGCTGACGACTTCGTCCGGGACATCGGCGAGGCCCATCTCGCGGGCGAAGTGGATGGCGGCCTCGATGCCGGCGCCATCGCCCAGGTGGGGCCGCAGTTGGGCATTGAGGTCGCTGATCCGTGCACGGCCCGGCGCGCTGGGCGAGCTCCAGCACGTGCATCGTTGCCGGCAGGGTGAAGCGGTCCCCTCGGAACTCCTGCAGCATCCTTTTGCACACCGGCCTGATCCGCTCGCCGGAGACCTGAAACGTTTCGGTGAGTTGCGACAGCGGGCGCCCAGGGCCGTCGGGCGCGACATACCGCTTCATGAACATCTCCACCCACTGCTGCACCTGGCCTTTGCGTGACTTGCCCGCGATGCATGCGCCGGCCGCGGCCACGGCTGCGTCGGCCACCTCTTGAGCAAACGTGCGATCGTCAGCTCGAAGGATTACCGCTGCGGTCCGGCACGCCTCCTGCGATGGTTGCGCACAGCGCGCTTCCGACCTCAGCCATGCGGCAAGGTCCACGCCGCCGGGAACCGGCAGCCGAACGTCGTCGGGCTTGATGGCATTCAGCCAGGGTAGGGCGGCGGCACGCTCGATATCGGCCACGGTGACTTGCGCGACGCCGCCGGGCAGAGCGTCGCAGCGGTCGCTGGGGAGGTTCAAGGCAGCGCGGCCTGTCAGATGGCGAGAGCCCGGGTCAGCGCACCGAGTCTTGCTGCCCCAGTGCGTCCAGCGCCAGGCGCAAGCCGTACCTGGACACCCGCTCGCCGGCCTGAGCACGCTGCACCATGTCGGCAGCCCACTTCACGTCCTGCCCGATCCTGGGCATCACCGGCCGTAGGCACTTGCGGCGGACTTCGGCTGCGCGCTGTGCCTGTTTTGCTTGCGGCTGCGCCCGAAATGCCGGCGCCGGCGCGGTGCTGCACAGGTCGCGGAACTGCGCCGCTGTCGGTGGCTCGGCGGGGTCCACCAGCGCCAGCGCGTATTCGATGGTCTCAGGACGTTCAGCGTAGCTGGCCAGCTCGCGCTGCCAATCGGCCTTTACCTCGTCCACCGGCACTGCTTCCCAGCGCGCTAGGAAAGGACGGCCGTACCGCAGCGTGAGCCTGTGAAACAGGGCTTCAATGAATTCGGCACGCGGCGACATGGAAACCTCCGTGGCGATCTGCAGCAGTGTCCGCTAGGTGCGATTTGCGCTCACAAGGACTACTTTGACAAGGGGCCTCACCGTAGAACTCCAGAATTTCTAGAGTCCTTCCCTGCGCCTGTCAGTAAAGTCCGGTCTCATGGACAACGATGAAGCTCAACTGCGCCGGGAAATAGGCAAGCGATTCCGCAAGGCTCGTCAGGCCGCCCGTAACGGTCAAGGATTCACACAAGCCGAAGTAGGGGCGACCCTTGGCAAGGGTGACGGCACGGTTTCGACATGGAAGATAGGCCGCTCTTTGCCCGACGCCATGCCCCTGCGTTGGATGGCGCAGAACTACGGCGTTTCAGTCGATGAGTTGCTGCTGCTGAAACACCCAGGGGAACCGGCAACGACTCCTCAGCCGCAGCAGATCCTCGCCGAACCACAGACGGCGCACCAGTGAATATCCATCCTGGAAGCCAAGGCGCGCCCTTTGTCAGGACGGGCCAGTGCGATCGATGGGCTGACGGCCTGCGGCGCCAGGCAGCCCGCGGAAATACCGGCTGATCAGGGCTGCGGGCACTTTCTGCAGGGAGCCGGCTGCCCGGCCGCGACCATCTCACCAGCGGGCCTGCGCCGCGTTGCCTCACGCCACTTCAAACCCTCGCGTCGGTATTTGGTGGCACCAGCCTGCACGGCTGACATATTCAATGCTGTGCTGGGGACATGCGCGCGCCCACGCCCATAAACTAATTGTGGAAAACATTATTTACTCATTTGCCAGACCGACTTGCTTGAATATGTGGCGCACAGGACTATATTTAAATTATCCACCCAGGAGATTTTCATGGCTGCCATCCAGTCGCCCATCCTGTTTTCCCGCATAACCGAATCCGTGCTCGACAAGATCAATCGCTGGTATTTGCTGGCAATTCTCCATTCCACCGGGCAAATGAATGCGGACCGCAACGCATGCGGCATCACCCCGGAATGGTCCGAGTTCATCCAGGCCCAGAACAAGTCCTTCCCGACCGCCCACTGGTGGGGCAAGCGCTGCGGCTGCATGGCCACGGACGCCCTCCAGGTCTGCAACGGCAACCAGACCACCTACCGCGCGATCTACCGGCGCCTGATGCTCGACGAGATCAGCAAGGTGCCCCGCGAGCACCGCGTGAAGGCGCTGCAGATTGCCTGCATCTGGTTCTGAGCCACCCGGGGGCCACTGTCCCCACCACCTGGTACCGCCGCCATGCCCGCCATCACTGTCACCCTGCCGCCCGAGCACTTCGAGGCCGTGCTGCAGGCCGCCGAGCGCGTGCTGCAAGCCGCCGCCAAGGCCGGCCAGGACGAGCTGGCCCGGCGGCTGGGCGAGGCCCGCACGCTGATGCAGGCCGGCCAGTCGATCGCGCTGGCGCAGCAGGTCCTGGAAACCGTCTGACGCCCATCCCGGAGACCGTCATGAACGAGATCACCGTCACGCTGACGCCCGAGCAGCATGAGGCCCTGGTGAAGGCCGCCGAGCTGGCCGAGCTGGCCGAGCTGGCCGCCATCGCCCACGCCGACATGCTCAATGCCCACGCACCGGCTGCGGCCGAGGAACGGCGCGAGCTGGGCAGGACTTTCGCCGCTGCCCGGCTGCGCCTGCACAACGTCGGCGCGCCGACCCAACCGCGCGCTGCCGCCTGACCGGGGGCCGACATGAGCACCATCCCTGAGCTCCACCGGTACCCCGGCGACGCCATGGGCGCGGCCAGCTACATGGCCATGAGCAACGCGCTGGCCGGCACCGATCCCGGGTTGTCGTTCGAGTACTGGCTCGAAGCCACCCTGATCGCGCAAAAGCCTGGGGGACGCGCACCCCGACCAGCCGGCGCCGCTCTACTTCCATCACTTTCCCGACCTGCTGCAAAGCTACAAGGACGGCGCCAGGTGCCGCGTGCTGTTCTGCGGCGGCGACCCGGCCGAGCCCGATGCGCTTGACTTCGACCCCGAAGCCTGACGCCTGCAGTGCGAGGCGTTGTCACAAGAAGACGCCAGCGGCGGCCCGACCTGCTCTACCGCTACAGCGCCAGGGCAGACAGCCCCTTCGAGCGAGCCGCTCCCGAGCACCAAGCCCACCCGGCTGGGGTCAGCCTGGCTTTGCCAGCTCGATGCGGGAAGACCGGTTGCTTACCGCTCGCTACCGTGTTCTTGCGGCGCGCTTGCCTCTTCTTGGACATCCTGCTTCCTGGCCGCTGAGTGCCAGGCCGGATTGCCTTTGCTATTCACCCCGGTCTGCAGCACAAAGACTTCTCCTTCGATGCCGTCTTCGGAAAAATCGATGCCTTTGTCTCTGGGTGTGTACCGCTTGTCATCCGATCTGAAGGCGACGCAGCGATGGATTTCGCCGGTCTCCAGGTTCTCGAAGAAGCACAAGAGGTTGATCGCCTTGCCCCAGGCCTTGCCTACGAGTTCTCCGGTCCATTCACCGTTGGGAGGCGTTGTTGCCCCATTGAACCCAGCGTCGCGTGCCTCATTCAATCCCATTGATCTGGCCATATAGGCTCCTATGCGATCTCAGCGCCAAGAGAACGGATATCAGCGTTGTGCTGCCGGTGACGAAAGGTCGCAGCTTCACCGCAGCAACTGAATCCATGACGCCAAGGTGGTTGCCTGATCACCTTGTTGTGGTGCCTACGCCTGACGGTCTGCATGCCGAAGCGATTGCCTTGTGCTGATCTACATCGGAACTCCATCTGCGCGGTGCCCGTGCCGCGGCTTTCGCAGATCATCATGGTCAGCATCCTTCGGCATGCCGAAGTCCGGGACGCCGGACCGGCTGGGCAGCATCGCCGGTACCGCATGACGACAAGCGGGGCAAGGCCGGACGTGCGCATGCCGGTGCACGATGGTGCACGACAATGGCGGGCAAGGAGCAGCGAAGATGGATTGCACGCTCAGCATCGCCCTCGATCCCCGGCTGAAGGCGGACGCCGAACGCACGCTGGCGCAGCTGGGCCTGTCACTGTCCGACGCGGTGCAGGCGTTCCTGATCGAGGTGGTGGTACAGCGGCGACTGCCTTTTCCGATGCCTGGCGATGAGCTGGCCGAGCTGGGGCAGGACGAGACGCCCGCGGAGCTGCGCGCCGAGCTGCTGCTGGAGCTCATCGCCAGCGTGACGGCCCGGCTGGCCCGCATGGAGGCCAGCGCAGCCTCGCCGGAGAAGCGTGCCAAGTACGCCGCCGTGCGCCAGGGGCTGCTCGCCAAGCGGTTCCAGTTCGACCCGCATGACGGCGGCCAGATCGACGCGCTGACACGGGAATTCGAGGGCTACGCCACGGTGCTGGCATCCGTGCCGGAGCAGGGAGCCGGGGGAACCGACTCCCGAGGCTGAACCGCCGGCCATGCGCCTCGCTGACGACGCGACCCTGGAGCGGGTCTATCGCGAGGTCGTCCGGGACGTCCTCTTCGGCGATGCACGAGCCAGCGCGCACCCGCGGGCGGTGATCGTGGGCGGGCAGCCGGGCGCGGGCAAGACCGCAGCCGTCCTCGACGCTCGGCGCCAGCTCGCCGCTGCAGGCGACGGTGTGGCTTTCATCAACGGCGACGAGCTCCGGCCGTACCACCCGATGTACAGGCAACTGGTGGCTGCAGACCCGGCCATGGCGGCGGACCGCACCGGGGCCGATGTCGGGTGGTGGGTCGAGCGCGGCATCCGCGAAGCGGCGCGCAGCCGCTTCCACAGCGTGGCCGAGACCACGATGCGCCAGCCCGCAGTCGTTGCCCGCACCGCGGCTGATTTCGTCGCGCAGGGCTTCCAGGTCGAGATGCGCGTGCTCGTGGTGGACCCCGAGCTCAGCCGGCAGGGCATCTACCAGCGCTACGCACGTGCGCTGGCAAAGGCCCAGGCGCCGCCCCGCTTCACGCTGGCGAGGTACCACGACGACGCGCTGGCGCAGATGCCGGCCACCCTGGCGGCAGTCGCCGCCTTGGTGCACCTGGTACGGTTCGTGGATCGGCAGGGCCGGGAGCTGCAGGCCGTCAGCCCCGCGGCATCGAACCCGGTGTCCGTCCTGCACCGGCTGCGCGTGTCGGAGCTCCGGCCCGACGTGTGTCAGCTCGTCGGCCGGGAGTGGGCACGGCTGCGTATGGTGCTGGACCAGGAGGGCGTGCCGGACGTCGTGCGCGAGGGCGTGCGGCAGGAGCAGGCGCGCTTCGCGGTCTGGCAGGCCCACCAGGATGCCGGCGGCTTGCCCGGCCGGCAGCCTCCGCAACGCGACCCAGAGCGGTAAGGGGCCGGTGCCGGTGCGCCAGGGGCCCGGCGCATGCGCGAAAGCGTCCTGCGGCACGCCGGCGTGTCGAGAGAGCTTGACCGACGAGGCGCCCCGTCCCCGTGAGCAGGGACCGCGGACTCTTCGGGCTCTCCTGCTGCGCAAGAGGGCCCGCCCGCTTGACGGACTGCCCGCCGCGCTTGCGGGCCTCCAGGCCCTGCGCGCAACGGACAGACCGTCATCCCTGCTCACCCGCCACGCCCGGAGCCGACGGGGCTGAGAAGTGCCCTGGCCGGCCTTGCCGGCCACGGAGAACCACGAGGGCGCTGGCGCGCCACGCAGCATGCCAGCCGTTCGTGGAGGCGGGCGCCTTCCGACATGCCGCCGACCTTGAAACCCCCCTCGTCCATTGCGCGGCTTCGGCATGCCGAAGCCTCAGGGCCGGCGTCGTGCCGCGGCCCGCGTCCGTGCCCAAGTGCGCGACTGCGATGCCAGGGTGAGCGCTCAACCTTCGGCATGCCGAAGGGTTGCGTTCGTATCGGGTTCGAAGACAGGATAGCGCTGCGGCAGACAATGTTTGACGCGCCGCATGCAAGGCTTGCCAAGGAGGCTTCGTCCATGGCCCGTGCCCCGGTGATTGCCGCCCGTACTAGCGCCCAGCGCAAGGCAGACTTTGCCGCGCTGGCTGCGCACCGCGGCCTGACGGAATCGGCGCTGCTGACGCTGCTGGTGGAGAGAGCACTGGGCTGCAATCCGGTACCGGATGCCTTTCAGGACGAGGCGCCGGGTGCGTCGCCGCCTGCAACCACCGGCGACCGCATGACGCTGCGCCTGCGTCCGGGCGACCGCTCCCGCCTGGAGGCACGGGCCCGTGCACGGCGCATGAAGCCGTCGAGCTACCTCGTCGCGCTGGTGCATGCCCACGTGCGGCGCCAGCCGCCGCTGCCGCAGACGGAGCTCAACGAGCTCAAGCGCGCGGTGGCCCGGCTGTCGGCCGTGGGCCGCCACCTTGAGCGGCTCGGGCGCGGTGCCGATGGCCAGGCGCGCCATGACGAACTGCTGCCCGCGCTGCACGAGACGGCACGGCTGGTGCAGGACGTGCACCGCGGCGTGGCCGCGGTCGTGACGGCCAGCCTGGCCTCCTGGGAGGCCGGCGGTGAGTAGGCGCACGTTGGCGCTGGAGCGCTCGCCCGCCGCGCTGGACATCGTGAGCCATGGCCGGCGTGGCCCCGGCTCCCGGACGTTCCTGTCGCCAGCGCAGGTGGCCCAGGTGGCCCGCACCGTGCACGGTGTCCCGGAGGTCGTGGTCAAGGTCTCGGGCGGCGCACGCGACTGCGTCGGCGCCCGGGGACATTTCGACTACATCGACCGCCACGGCCGGCTGCCGATCGAGACCGACGAGGGCGTCGAGCTCGCCGGCAGGGATACCGGCCAGCAGCTGGTGGAGGACTGGAACCTGGCGCTGTCGCGAGGGCAGTACCGGCCCAGGCCCGCGCAGGGCGCTGCGGATCGGCGGCCCAAGCTGGTGCACAACATCGTGCTGTCGATGCCGGGGCGCACGCCGGCGCAGGCCGTGCTGCGGGCTGCGCGCGTCTTCGCGCGCGAGCATTTCTCCGCGCAGCACCGCTGGGCGCTGGTGCTGCACACCGACCGGCAGCACCCGCACGTGCATCTGGTGGTCAAGGCCGAGCAGGAGTACGAGCCGCAGCGGCGGCTGCATGTCACCAAGGCGCTGCTGCGCTCGTGGCGCGAGGACTTCGCCGCGGCGCTGCGCGAGCAGGGCGTCGCGGCCAACGCCACCCCGGCGGCGCTGCGCGGGCGGCCACGCTCCGGGCAGTCGGCATCGCTGCAGCGGTGGGTGAGGGCGGCCGGGTCGGGCATGCGGCAGCCGGATGGCGACAGGGCCGCAAAGCCTCCGCCCAGGGTGTCGCCTGCCCTGCGCGCCAAGGTCGAGGTGGTCGCCAGCGAGCTGCTGCGCGGCCGCTTTGAGCCGCCGCCCGGCAAGGCGAGGCTGCAGGCCACGCGGCAAGCCGTGGAGCGGAGCTGGCTGGGCGTGGCCGCCGCGCTGCAGGCGCAGGGCGAGGCGGCGTTGGCGGACGACGTGCGGCGTTTCGTCCAAGAGCTGCCGGCCGTGCGCACGGAACAGGAACAGATCGCCGCGGCGCTGCTGGCGCATGCGTGCGCGTCCCGGCAGGCGCAGCAGGAGCGGCCGGCGCCCAGGGCCCGCGACGGGTAGGGTGCCGCAGGGCGCTATCGCGTCCTGGCGTCCCGGTCCTTGACGTCAGGCGGCTTCGGCATGCCGAAGCGTCCCTCGGCGATGCGCTCGGCCAGGCGCTCGCGGGCCTGGGCCACGAAGCGCTCGCGGTCGCCGGCCAGGGTGAACTGCTCCGCGGCGTACCTGACGGCGTCCTCCAGCCGCTCCACGGCCTTGGCGTGCTGGGGGAACTCGCGCAGGAACTGCGCGCGGTCCATGGTACGGAAGCACTCGGCCTCGCGGCCCCAGGCCAGCAGCCGGCTGGCCTGCGGATCGGCCTCGGCGCGGGCCAGGGCCTCGTGGCGCCAAGCCACGGCCTGGCTGGCCACCTCGCGCGGCACCGTCGCGTCGCGGCCCAGGCGCTGCGCCAGCACCGTCCAGCGCAGCACGCTGTCGGCCAGCTCTCGCGCCGTCGGGCGCCGCTCGCGGAAATCGTCGAGCATGGCCAGCGCCCTGGGCTCGTGCCGCCACCGGCCCTCGAC
>JAEYPG010000613.1 GCA_023410975.1 Pseudomonadota bacterium | reverse complement strand
GGCGCTGACCTGGCTCAACCCGCACGTGTGGCTGGACACGGTGCTGCTCATCGGCGCACTGGGCGCGCAGCACGCGCAGCGCGCTGCCTTCGCGACGGGTGCGGCCACCGCCTCGCTGATGTGGTTCACGGCGCTGGGCGCAGGTGCCGCGGTGCTGGCGCCGCGACTGGCGCAGCCGCGCACCTGGCGCTGCATCGACACCCTGGTGGCGCTGGCCATGGCGGCGGTGGCGTGGCAGCTGCTGGAGGCGTAAAGGAGCACGCGACAGGAAAGCCATCGTCCTGGGAGGCGGCGGGATCGACAGCAGAACCGTGGACGGACGCGTACGCGTGGCGGCCGTGCCGGCCTGAGACACCGGGTTCGCACCGGGCTTACCGAAAAGGGAAAAGAGGGCGCCCCTACAATCCCGCCCTTTTTTCGCGGCCGCCCCGGGCGCCGCCGTGCGTGCCATGACTTACTGCGCCATCGATTTCGGCACCTCCAACTCCGCCGTGGCCGTGCCCGACAGCGACGGCGGCACGCGGCTCGTCGCGCTGGAGGGCGGCCAGCCCACCATGCCCACGGCCGTGTTCTACGCGGTGGACCTGGACTCGTCGCATCCGCCTGAGCTGCACTACGGCCGCGCCGCATTGGCGGCCTACGTGGACGGCTTCGACGGTCGGCTCATGCGCTCGATGAAGAGCGTGCTGGGCTCGCCGCTGGTGATGCAGGACACCGACATCGGCGCCGGCCACCGCGTGAAGTACCAGGACGTGATCGCCGCCTTCCTGCGCCGGCTCAAGGCGCAGGCGGAACGCCAGCTGGGCGCCCCGGTCCGCCGCGCGGTGCTGGGGCGGCCGGTGTTCTTCGTGGACGAGGACGCCGGGCGCGACGCCGCGGCGCAGGCTGCGCTGGAAGCGGCGGCGCGCTCGGTGGGCTTCGAGGAGCTGCAGTTCCAGTACGAACCCATCGCCGCGGCGCTGGACCACGAGCGCAGCGTGCAGCGCGAGGAGCTCGTCCTGGTGGCCGACATCGGCGGCGGCACCTCGGACTTCTCTCTGGTGCGCGTGGGGCCGGGACGCGGCGAGCGGCTGCAGCGGCAGGACGACATCCTGGCCAGCCACGGCGTGCACGTGGCGGGCACCGACTTCGACCGCCGCATCGAGCTGCTGTCGGTGCTGCCGAGCTGTGGCTTTCGCGGCCAGGGCCCCGGCGGGCGCGAGGTGCCCAGCAAGGTCTATTTCGACCTCGCCACCTGGCACCTGATCAACACCGTCTACACCCCGCCGCGTGTGGCGGAGCTGCGCGGCATGCGCGACTTCTACGCCGATCCGCTCCATCACCGGCGTCTGATGAAGGTGGTGCAGCAGCACCTGGGCCATGCGCTGGGGTCGCTGGCGGAAGGCGCCAAGATCGAAGTGGCGCACTCGGGGCACGCGCGCATCGACCTGTCGCTGCTGGAGCCGGGCCTGGCTTCGGAGCTCGATGAAACGCAGGCGCTGCAGGCGCTGGACGCGGACCTGCAGCGCATCGCCGACGCGGCCGTGGAAACGGTGCGCCGCGCCGGCGTGGCGCCGGCCGAGGTGGGCGCGCTCTATTTCACCGGCGGCTCCACGGGCCTGAAGCCGCTGACCGATCGCATCGCCGCCGCCTTTCCGGCCGCGCGCAGCGTGCGCGGCGAGCGCTTCGCCAGCGTGGCGCAGGGACTGGGGTTGCACGCGGCGCGCTGCTTCGGCGCCGTGCAGTAAAGAAAGAATCCTCTCCCGCCTCCGGCAGCCCGAGCGCGGGGGTGGGGCAGGTTCAGCGCCGCGGGGGCGGGCGGCGGCCGGGCGGCGGGCCGGGGCGGCGGGCCGTCTTGCGTGCGGGCGGCTGGGCCTTGCGCGGGCGCGAGACGTCGGCCAGCAGCAGGCTGGCGCGCACCAGCATTTCCACCGCTTCGGCCATGTCGGCCGGCGGCTCCAGGGTCTCGATCTCGGCCAGCAGCTCGTCGGCGTCTTCCAGGTCCTCGGGATCGAGGTGCATGAACAGCTGCGCCAGAGGCTCCAGCAGAGCAGGGCCGTCGAGCTTCATGAGCGCGGGGAAAAACTCCATGGCGGTGGCAAAGCCGGCCACCCAGGGCATCACGGCCTCGGAGGGGCTGGCGTCCTCGTCCAGCTCCCACACCCACGGATCGAACCACTGGCGCTGCGCGATGGCACGTTCCAGCTCGGCGTGGCGGCGGCGTACCAAGTCATTCAGCCGCTGCAGCGAGGCGCTGGGCGGGACCTCACGGCCATCGACGTCGGTGATGTGGCGCAGCCACTGCGCGGCGGGCACGGTCTGCGGCTGCAGCAGCACGCCGACCAGGTAGCCGTCGGTCATCGACACGTCCAGCGGCTCCAGCGGCGCGGGCAGCGCATCAAGCAACTGCTCCAGTTCGGCCAGCTCGCGCTCGTCCAGTGGGGAAAATTCGGGGGCGGAACGCGGGGTCATGGCCGCATTGTCCCTTGTGTCAGGGGTATGGTCCCGCCAGGGCTTGCCTAAATTGCCGATGTTGCTCGGGCCGCCATGCGGCGCGTCCGGTCTGCCGATCCCAACGACGTCCTTTCCGAGGACTTCAAGCGCCCACCCCGCAAGGGGCGGGCGTTTTTTTTGGGCAGACCGGGCGCGCCGCCCGCTTCTTGTCCTACATGCGCCAGTCCAGGCGCTGAGGTTGCGAGCCCAGGTGCAGGCTGCGTTCCTGCGCCGTCCCGCCGATGCGGGCTTGCACGCGGTAGTCGCCCGGCGGCAGGTTGACCATCAGCAGCGGGCCGGCCTGGCCCACCTCCAGCAGCGGTGCGCCCTGGGCGTTGGCGATGCGCACGCTGTCGGGGACCGCGTAGGCGCCGCCGTCGGCGCTGAAGACGATCAGCAGCGGGAACTGTGTCCACTGCGCCATCAGCTGCGAGCGTTCCTCGTCCCCGGCACCGCCGCTGAGGTACTTCACGGCCTCGGAGGCCTGGGGGGCGCTGCGGCCTTCCGGCCCTTGCTGGGTCCAGGCCGCACCGCTGCACAGCGCCAGCCACAACACCGTCATCTGGCCGAGCCGTTTCATGCATCACCTCCGCATCGCTGTTCGGATGCGGAGCAGGCTACGGGCCGGGACGGGGCCTGTCTGTCAGGCGGCAGCGCCGGGGCTTGTGGGACGAGGCTGACAAGTCCCGGGGAGCACCGCGTCCCGAATGCAGGATTCAGGACGCCTTGTTGTTGTGAACCGAGAGTGTGACCAGCGGCTTGGCCGGCAATGCTGCGCGCTCCTGCGGCCAGTGGCTGCCGCGGCGCTCGACGTCGGGAAGCTGTTCGATCTCCACCACGTTCGGACCACGCACGATGCCCAGCCTCACGGCGGCGGCATGGCTGAGGTCGATCACATGGCCTTTGTGGAACGGGCCGCGGTCGTTGATGCGTACCACCACTTCGCGGCCGTTGGCCGGATTGCGTACCCGCGCGTAGCTCGGTATGGGCAACGTGGGATGCGCCGCCGTCAGCGCATGGCGGTTGTAGCGTTCGCCGTTGGCAGTGCGGCGGCCTTGGAAGCGCTGGGCATACCAGGAGGCGCGGCCTCGCTGTACCTTTTTCCTGGCCGCAGCCGGCTGCACCATGGAAACGGGTACTTGGACCGCATCGGCAGCATGGGCGGCGTCAACGGGCGCCGGCAGGGCCGCAGGCTGCAGGGGTGGTGACTGCAGTACCGAGCTCGCGACGGAAGAATCCTGGCCCGTGGCACACCCTGCCAGGAACACCAGCAATGCGCCGGCGAAGTGGTTCGTGATGCGAGGCATCGGCGGCTCCTACGTCTGAGCGGCCCGATAGCGGCCAGGGCCCCGGCCACCGATCGCGCCGTACTGCGGACCGCGACATGCACGCACGGCCTGAAGAACTGCGAGGGTTCTTTCAGATGCCTTTCTCAACAACCTTGGCCCGTTGCAGGCCGTGAAAGGCATCTGTGACTGCTGATTTGGCGCGCCTGGCTGGGATCGAACCAGCAACCCCTGCCTTCGGAGGGCAGTACTCTATCCATTGAGCTACAGGCGCCGAAACCGCCATTGTAGCCATGCTTGCGAAGGCTGAGCGGCACACGCCGGCAATAACGTCCGGTACGCAACCGGCATCCAGGCTCGCGAGCCGCTGCGCGCGGATGGCCCGGACCAAATACCGGCGCGGTTACACCACCCGGGTAATCCCCGTCCTGAGGGGGTGAATCGATATAATTTCAAGGTTTTGCGCCTTGCTGGCGCAGACCGTTTTGTTCCCGGCCGCAGCCGGCAGACTTCCACCCACCATGACCAGCAACAGCCACCACACTCCTGACCACGAAGCGCCGCACGAAGGGCCAATCAAGACGCCGAAGCAGCTGATCTGGGCCGTGCTGTTTGCGTTCCTCGTGCCCATCCTCGGCATCGTGCTGCTCGTGACCTACGTTGGCGCCGGCAAGAAGCCTGGTGCGGGCACCGACATCCTGGCCGAAGAGGCCGTGGCGCGTCGCATCCAGCCGGTGGGCACGGTCGATCTCCGCCTGGCTGCCGCGGGTGGTGGCGTGCTCAAGACCGGAGAGCAGGTGTTCCAAGCCCAGTGCTCGGCCTGCCACGGCACCGGTGCCGCCGGCGCGCCCAAGTTCGGCGACGCAGACGCCTGGGGCCCGCGCATCAAGAGCGGCTACGAGGCCCTGCTGACTTCGGCGCTCAAGGGCAAGGGCGCCATGCCGCCGCAGGGTGGCGCGCTCAGCGACGTGGAAGTGGGCCGTGCCGTGGTCTACATGGCCAACAAGGGCGGTGCCAATTTCGCCGAGCCCAAGGCGCCCGCCAGTGCTGCTGCCCCGGCATCGGCCGCCGCGCCGGCCGATGCGGCTCCTGCTGCTGCACCGGCCGCTGCTGCGACGGTCGCTGCCGCCGCTCCCGCGGCCCAGACCGGCGCGGCCGCTCCGGCCCTGTACACGCAGACCTGCCAGACCTGCCATGGCGCCGGCATTGCTGGCGCGCCCAAGGTGGGCGACAAGGCCGCTTGGGCGCCGCGCGTGGCCCAGGGCATCGATGCGCTGACGGCCAGCGCCATCAAGGGCAAGGGCGCCATGCCGCCCAAGGGCGGCTCCACCGCCTCCGACGCCGACATCAAGGCCGTGGTGACCTACATGGCCAACGCGTCCAAGTAAGGCTTCCACGCTCCACGAGAAAGCCGGCCCGAGGCCGGCTTTTTCATGTCCGCGCTTGCCGCGCGACTCAGCCGCGTGGGGGGTGCGGTGGATGGTGGGGGGGGTGCTCCCAGCGGTCCGTGACCGCCGCCGGGCTGAGGCGGTAGTTGAAGCGGGCAGGCAGCTCTTCAAAGCCCAGCTCGCCGTTGAGCGTCCACAGCCCCTGCTCCAGCGCCTGCGCCGCCAGGGGCATGTCGTGGCTGTGCACCAGGCCCAGGCCGAGGTCGGTGTCGAGGAACAGCCGGCCCTGGTCATCGAGCCAGGCGCCGCGCCACTGCGCGGGCGCGCCGGTGTGGGCCTGGAGCTGGAAGGCTTCGCCCAGCCGCCATACCCACGGCGCGGCTTCGAGCTCCACGTACACCCGCTGCGGCCCGTTCTGGAAGAACCAGGCGCCGGCGCCGTCGCACAGGTAGTTGCGTCCGATGAAGGCGCACAGTCCCGCGTGCTCGATGCGGCTGCCCCGGGACAGCGGGAAGGGGCCGGCGGCCTGCGTGGCCTCGTCACGCAGGTACCAGTGGCCCCGGGTGTCCAGCCCCAGCCAGCCGCGGGCATGCGGCACATCGGGCCACTTGCGCAGCGCGGCCTTGACGATCTCGTCCATGGTGTTGCTCGATGGTTTCAGCGTGGCGACTGCAGCCAGCGCGTCACGGCACTGGGCAGTGTCAGCACGTGGCCTGGCCAGGCACCGTGCGGAAAGCCCACATGCCCGCCGTCCAGCGGCTGCCACAGCGTCACGTAGTCGCCGACTTCCGCCTGCGTGGGCAGGCTGGCGGCAGGGATGAAGGGGTCGTTGCGCGCATTGAGCACCAGCGCCGGCACGCGGATGCGGTGCAGGTGTGGCTTGGAGGACGCGCGTGTCCAGTAGTCGTCGGTGTCGCGGAAGCCGTGCACCGGCGCGGTGAAGGCGTTGTCGAACTCGTAGAGCGTGCGCGCGGCCAGCAGCTTCTCGCGCTTGAACAGGCCCGGGTGCTGCGCCAGCTTGGCCAGCGCCTTGGGCTTCATGGTGCTGAGGAACATGCGCGTGTACACCAGCCGGTTGAAGCCCGCGCCGATGTGGTGGCCGCCGGCCACGAGGTCCAACGGCGAGCTGACGGCCGCCACGGCCTGCACCACGCGCGCGGCGCTGTCGCCGCTTTCCTCGGCCCAGCGCAGCAGCGCGTTGCCGCCCAGCGACACGCCCACGGCCATGAGGTTGCGGCCTTGGCGCTCGCGCAGGCGCTGCAGGATCCAGCCGACCTCCGCATGGTCGCCCGAGTGGTAGGCGCGCGGCGCGAGGTTGATCTCGCCCGAGCAGCCGCGGAAATGCGGCACCGCGTAGCTCCAGCCCAGCGCGCGCGCGGTGGCGGCGAAGGCCTGCGCATAGTGGCTGCACGACGAGCCTTCCAGCCCGTGGAACAGCACCAGCTGCGGCGCGCCGGGCGGGCCATGCTGGAAGTCCACGTCGATGAAGTCGCCGTCCGGCGTGCGCCAGCGCTCGCGCTGGTAGTCGGGGGCGGGGCCCTCGAAGCGGCGGGAGAAGAGCGCCGGCCAGATCGTCTGCAGGTTTCCGCCGGGCAGCCAGTAGGGTGCGCTGTAGTCCATGTCAGTGCAGGACGGTTGGGGCCTCGGAGATCTCGGGAGGCTCTTCGCGTGAGCCTCCGCTTGCATGATGCGCCACCAGACGCCACCCTTGGGGGCCCTTCAGGTAGACGTTGGTCGCCATCACCCATGCGGTCAAGGGCCCCTCGTCGGTGAGCACCTCCACGCGCTCCAGGAGGTTGTGCACCGCGCAGCCCGGACCCTGCACGCGGCGCACCTGCTCGGGCCGCACGTGCACCGGCCCGTTGGAGAAAATCGCTTCGAAGGTGGCGCGCACCGCCGCTGGGCCCACCACGCGCGGACCGCCGGGGTGGACGCACACCACCTCGTCGTCGTCTGCCCACACCGCCATCAGCCGTTCGAGGTCGCCGCGCTGCAGCGCCTCGTAGAACTCGGCCTCGATCTCCTCGGGCGAGGCCAGGAGCGCGGCGGTCTCGGACTTGGGGCGGCGCGCCATGACCGGTTCCTCGCGCCTGGCGTCAGCGGAACACCACCGTCTTGTGCCCGTTCATGAGCACGCGGTGCTCGACATGCCAGCGCACCGCGCGCGCCAGCACCACGCACTCGACGTCGCGGCCCACGGCGGTGAGGTCCTCGGCGGAGAGGGCGTGGTCCACCCGCTCGACGTCCTGCTCGATGATCGGGCCCTCGTCGAGGTCGGCCGTGACGTAGTGCGCCGTCGCGCCGATGAGCTTGACGCCGCGCGCGTGCGCCTGCGCATAGGGCCGCGCGCCCTTGAAGCTGGGCAGGAAGCTGTGGTGGATGTTGATGGCGCGACCATGCAGCACCTGGCAGAACTCGCCGCTGAGGATCTGCATGTAGCGCGCCAGCACCACCAGGTCGATGCGCTCGCGCTCGATCAGCGCCTCGATCTCGCGTTCCTGCGCGCGCTTGGCCTCGGCGCCCGAGCCGGTGGCCAGCGGCAGGTGGTGGAAGGGAATGCCGTAGCTGGCGGCCAGCTCGGCGAAGTCCGGGTGGTTGGAGACGATGGCCGGGATGTCCACCGCCAGCTGCCCGCTGCGCCAGCGGAACAGCAGGTCGTTGAGGCAGTGACCGAACTTGCTGACCATCAGCAGCACGCGCGGGCGGGTGTTCACCGCATGCAGCCTGGCGTCCATGCGGAACTGCTGGCGCATGTTGCCCAGCAGCCGCTCCAGCGTCGCGGCGTCCGACAGGTGCTGCGGCGCCTCGAAATGCACCCGCATGAAGAACAGCCCCGTGGCGTCTTCCGCGCCCACGTCGCCGAACTGCTGCGAGTCGATGATGTTGCAGCCCGCCTGGTACAGCAGCCCGGAAACGGCATGGACGATGCCGGGCTGGTCCTGGCAGGACAAAGTGAGAATGAATTCCTGGTCTCGCGGCATGACAGATGTTCCTTGCCGTGGATTGTAGGGAGGGGCCACCTTCGCCCCGCCGGCGCAAGACCCGACGCCGCAAGCGGAAGCGGGCGCCGCCGCGGAGACGAAAAAAAGCCGCCCGGCAGGCGGGCGGCTTCTTGCGGGGGAGGGTGCCGGCTGGCGGCGCGGCTTTCAGTGGTGCGCCGAAACCTTCTCGCCGGCCTTGAGGCGGTAGTGGGTGCCGCAGTACGGGCACCAGCCCTCGCCGGTGGTGGCCACGTCGATGAACACGCGCGGGTGGTTGCTCCACAGCGCCATCTTCGGGTTCGGGCAGAACACCACGCCCGGGCCCTGCAGCTCGGATGCGCTGACTTCGACGACGGATTTGGCTTCGGTACTCATCACGGTCTCCTTCAACTCAAACCTTGGTCAGCCACTCGGCGTACTTGGCGTTGCGGCCGTTGACGATGTCGAAGAACGCGGCCTGGATCTTCTCGGTGATGGGACCGCGGTAGCCGCGGCCGATCTCCACGCGGTCGAGTTCGCGGATGGGCGTCACTTCAGCGGCGGTGCCGGTGAAGAAGGCCTCGTCGGCGATGTAGACCTCGTCGCGCGTGATGCGCTTTTCCACCAGCTTCAGGCCCAGGTCCTGGCAGATGGCGAAGATCGTGTTGCGCGTGATGCCGTTGAGCGCGCCGGCGGACAGGTCGGGCGTGTACACCACGCCGTTCTTGATCACGAAGATGTTCTCGCCCGCGCCCTCGCTCACGAAGCCGGCGGAGTCCAGCAGCAGCGCCTCGTCGTAGCCGTCGTCCGTGGCCTCCATGTTGGCCAGGATCGAGTTGCTGTAGTTGCTCACCGCCTTGGCCTGCGTCATCGTGATGTTGACGTGGTGGCGGGTGTAGCTGCTGGTCTTGACGCGGATGCCGCGCTTGAGGCCTTCCTCGCCCAGGTACGCGCCCCAGGCCCAGGCGGCGATCATCACGTGGATCGTGTTGCCCTTGGGGCTCACGCCCAGCTTCTCCGAGCCGATCCACACCAGCGGGCGCAGGTAGCAGCTCTCCAGGTTGTTGACGCGCACCACCTCGCGCTGCGCCTCCTCGATCTGCTCGATCGAGAAGGGCATCTTCATGCGCAGGATCTTGGCGCTGTTGAACAGCCGCTCGGTGTGCTCGCGCAGGCGGAAGATGGCCGTGCCGTTGACCGTGTTGTAGGCGCGCACGCCCTCGAAGGCGCCGCAGCCGTAGTGCAGCGTGTGGGTCAGGACATGGATCTTGGCATCGCGCCAGTCGACGAGCTCGCCGTCCATCCAGATCTTGCCGTCGCGGTCGTGCATGGACATCGTGGACTCCGAAGGAATTTGGTGTGACGAAAAACTCACGATTCTACGAGGCGCCCCGCGACCGCCCGCCGCGCGGCGCTGAACCAGCGTGCGCGGTGCCGGTACTACGCCACGTCGCCCTCGCGCGCGAGCGTCCAGCGCTGGCAGCGCCCGCGCCGCATCTCCACCT
>JAEYPG010000597.1 GCA_023410975.1 Pseudomonadota bacterium | reverse complement strand
TGCGCTGACGCTGCGGCGCTGGCGGCCGGGACGCTGAGCGGGCGTGGCAGCGCATACCTGCACGGAGGCTGAAGCCATGAAGCGAGTCTTGAATTTTCTGGTGCCCGCGGCCGCGCTGTTGCTCAGCGCCTGCGCCACATACGCCCCCACCAAGGTCCAGCCCGGCATGGGCGCGGCCGAAGTGGAGAAGCTCATGGGCGGCGCGCCCACCGGGCGCTATGCCAACCCCGATGGCGGCACGCGGCTGGAATACGCGCGCGGGCCCATGGGGCTGCACACCTACATGATCGACCTCGACCGCGAGGGCCGCGTGCTGGGCTGGAAGCAGGTGATGGAAGAGAAGGAGTTCAACGCCATCACGCCCGAGATGCCGGTGCAGGAAATGCTGCGCCGCATCGGCCACCCGGCGCAGATCCGCGGGGGCGGCTGGCAGCCCGGGCAGGTGTGGAGTTACCGCTTCGACGGGCCGTTCTGCCTCTGGTGGCAGGTGTCGGTGGTGGGGGACACCGTGAAGGACGCCGCCTACGGCCCCGATCCCCGCTGTGAACGCAATGAAAGGTTTGGTGGTTTGTGATTCGGCTGTACGGCATTCCCAACTGCGACACCGTCAAGCGCGCCCGCGCCTGGCTCAACGGCCAGGACCGGCCGCATGAATTCGTCGATTTCAAGAAGAGCCCGCCCGAGGAGGCGCAACTGCGGCGCTGGAGCGAGGCGCTGGGCGGCGTGGATGTGCTGGTGAACCGGCGCGGCACCACCTGGCGCCAGCTCGACGACGCCCAGCGCGCCGGCGCCGACAGCACCGAGGGCGCGCTGGCGCTGCTGCAGCTCAAGTCCAGCCTGATCAAGCGCCCGGTGGTGGAGTGGCCGGACGGGCGCGTGACCGCGGGTTTCGACCCGGCGTCCTGGCAGGAGCGCCTGGGCTGATACGGATCACAAGTAATTCCTGAACAACAAAACCCGTTTCGGCTGAGCTTGTCGAAGCCCTGCGGCGGCAACCGAGCGCCTGCCCTTCGACAGGCTCAGGGCGAACGGGAATGAATGCAGCCGGAAATCGACCCCGGCTCGCATGAGCCCGAACCCCCGGTTCCGTCACGCCCTGGTGCGTGCGCGCCGTGATGGTGCGTGCATGCACCATGACACGCACCAAGTCCGCTCTCCCACTTTCCGCATGCCGTACAGCGGTGCATTCGGCCGTTAATTGTTTGCACCAAGGCGGGCACCGAACTTGCGTAAACGGTGCATTGCCGCCTGTGAGTGGTGCGGGGGTCTTGGCTTCGAGCCGGTTGGGGGAGACGGATGGATCAGGTCAAGCAGGGCACGGATGCCCTGTTCATTTTGTTGGGCGCCATCATGGTGCTGGCGATGCACGCGGGCTTCGCGTTCCTGGAACTGGGCACGGTGCGCAAGAAGAACCAGGTCAATGCCCTGGTGAAGATTCTGGTGGATTTCGCGGTGTCCACCATCGCTTATTTCTTCGTGGGCTATACGCTGGCTTATGGCGTGAATTTCTTCAGCGGCGCGGAAGCACTGGCGGCGAAGAACGGCTATGAGCTGGTGAAGTTCTTTTTCCTGTTGACCTTCGCGGCGGCGATTCCGGCCATCGTGTCCGGCGGCATTGCGGAGCGGGCGAAGTTCCATCCGCAATTGCTGGCCACGGCGGTGCTGGTGGGGTTTTTCTACCCGATGTTCGAAGGCGCGGTGTGGGCCAACAAGTTTGGCTTTCAGGATTTCCTGAAAAGCATTGGCGGCGCCGAATTCCATGATTTTGCCGGCAGCGTGGTGGTGCATGCCGTGGGCGGCTGGATCGGCCTGGCGGCGGTGCTGTGGCTGGGCCCGCGCAACAACCGCTACAAGAAGGACGGCGCGATGAGCGCGCACCCGCCGTCGAGCATTCCCTTCCTGGCGCTGGGCGCGTGGGTGCTGGCGGTGGGCTGGTTTGGCTTCAACGTGATGAGCGCGCAGACCATCGACAAGGTGTCCGGCCTGGTGGCGGTGAACTCGCTGATGGCGATGGTGGGCGGCACGCTGGTGGCGGTGCTGATGGGACGCAACGACCCGGGCTTCGCCTACAACGGCCCGCTGGCCGGCCTGGTGGCGGTGTGCGCGGGTTCGGACCTGATGCACCCGGCCGGCGCGCTGGTGGTGGGCGGCGTGGCCGGCGCCATCTTCGTGCTGATGTTCACGCTGACGCAGAACCGCTGGAAGGTGGACGACGTGCTGGGCGTGTGGCCGCTGCACGGCCTGTGCGGTGCCTGGGGCGGCATCGCGGCGGGCATCTTCGGCTCTACGGCGCTGGGCGGCCTGGGCGGCGTGAGCTTCGTGACGCAGCTGCTGGGCACGCTGGCCGGTGTGGCGTGGGCCTTTGGCGCCGGCGCGCTGGTGTACGGCGTGCTGCGCACGACGATGGGCTTGCGGCTGTCGCAGGAGGAGGAATACGACGGGGCCGACCTCTCCATCCACCGCATCGGCGCCACGCCGGAGCGTGAGCCGAGCTGGTGAGCCGAGGTGGCTCCGGCCGCTGGCGTGTGAAATATCACGCCCCGGGTTGATCCAGATGCAGAAGCCGCCCGCCGGGCGGCTTTTTCGATGGGCGCAAAATCCGGCGATGACTTACGGCATCACCGACCTGACCACCTTCGTCCTCGGCACGATCTTCATCGTGCTGCTGCCCGGGCCCAATTCCGTCTACGTGATGACGGTGGCCTCGCGCCGGGGCGTGGCGCAGGGCTACCGGGGCGCCTGCGGCATTTTCCTGGGCGACGCCATCCTCATGGTGCTCTCGGCCACCGGCGTGGCCGGGCTGCTGCACAGCAACCCGCTGCTGTTCTACGCGCTGAAATACGCCGGCGCGGCTTACCTGACGTGGCTGGGATTCAAGCTGCTCAAGGCGGGTTGGCAGGGCTGGCACAGCAAGGAAACGGACACGGACGGCGAAATGCCGGAAGAGAAGGGCAGCCGGCCTTTCCGCACGGCGCTGGTGATCAGCCTGATGAACCCGAAGGCGATCCTGTTTTTCGTGTCCTTCTTCATCCAGTTCGTGGCGCCGGGTTATGAGCACCCGGCGCTGTCGTTCCTGATCCTGGGGCTGATCGTGCAGCTCTGCAGCGCGGTCTATCTCACGGTGCTGATATTCGCCGGCGCCAAGCTGGCGGCGCAGTTCCGGCGCCATCGCAAGCTCTCGGCCGCAGGCACGGGCGGCGTGGGCGCGGCCTTCATCGGCTTCGGCGTGAAGCTGGCAGGGGCGACGTTGCGTTGAGGCCGGCGGGATTCGCAGGGTTCGCCGATTGATCCATCACCCGTTCTTCCTGAGCCCTTCGACAAGCTCAGGACAGGCTCTGTCGAAGGACAGGCGCTGAAACGCCGCCGGGCGCTGCCTGTCAAGTAATCGCATGTGAGGAAGCCATGTCCAAACTCCGCCCCGACGTTTCGATCGAGTTGCTGAACGAGCGCGGCCAGGAATACCTGCCCGGCTACCTCGGCATCGAGATGCTGGAGCTCAGCCAAGGCAGCATGCGCAGCCGCATGCCGGTGAAGCAGCTCCATTTCGCCCCCAACAATTTCCTGCACGCGGCCAGCGTCGTCGCCCTGGCCGACACCACCTGCGGCTACGCCACCATCGCGCATTTGCCCGAAGGCGCCGCCTCCTTCACCACCATCGAGTTGAAAAGCAACCACCTCGGGACGGTGAGGGAGGGGAGTATTGCCTGCGTCGCCACCGCCCAGCACCTTGGAAAAACGACGCAGGTCTGGGATGCGGTCGTCACCGACGAGGCTAGCGGAAAGACGATTGCGTTGTTTCGGTGTACGCAGATGGTGTTGAAATAAAGCTCTGGCGTTTTTTGCTATTGATCAGCAGCCATAGTAATTTTTGCTATCAAGGCGCCACTGAAATTCGCGGAATATTGAACCCCACCCCCGCCGGCTCATACGCCCCAAGTGGCGCCTTGAATTTCCCAAGGTAAGCCACCAGCGCATCGATATCCTGCCCCCCGCCCATCGCGTTGGTTCCGCCGGCCAGTACCGTGAACCCATCCCCGCCGGACTGGATGAAGTTATTGACGGTGACCCGATAGGCCTTGGAGGGATTCAGCACCACGCCGCCCGCGACGATCACCTCCTCGGCCGCCAGCGCCGCCGGTGGCGTGGCGTTCAGGTCCAACCGCGTCAGGCGCGCGTCCGTCACCTTGGCGCAGGCCGGCGCGCTCGCCTTCCACGTGAACCTGAAGCCGTTGGACACCTGCAGGATGCGCGTCGTGGCCTGGCCCTGGCAGCCGGCGAATTGCTGCTCCAGCAGGTTCTTGAGCTGCTGCGCCGTCAGGTTCAGCGTCATCAGCGTGTTGCCGAAGGGCTGCACGGTGAAGGCGTCGCCGTAGCTCACCGCGTAGGGATAGGTGGCACCGGCGATGTCGAAGCCCGAGCTGCGCACGCCGCCCGGGTTCATGAAGGCGATCTCCGCGCCGCCCAGCGCCGCCGGCTGCGTCGCGGCGAGCTGCGCATCGGCGATCAGGTTGCCCGCCGGCATCTCGCCCGCCGCGTCCGCCACCGCAGGCAGCGCCCGCGCGATGTGGCCCACCACCTGCGCCGACACCGGCGCCACCAGCGCCGCGTAGCCGTCCACCACACGCTTGAGCAGCGCGCTGGCCGTGACGCCGGGCTCCGTCCGGTCCACCAGCACGTTGCGCGGCGACACGGCCACGATGTCGCGCCGGTTCGGGTCGATGGTGATGTCGATGTCCGTCAGCACCCGGCCCAGGGCGCCGGCGCTGGTCGCGGGCACCAGGCGCCCGGCGGCGTTGGGCAGGCCGGTCGCGCGCGGCGTGCTCACCGGGGCGGCGGCCGTGCCGGTCACGTCCACCGTGTGGGCCGAGCAGTTGTAGGCGGCGTGGGTGTGGCCGCTGACCACCAGGTCCACCGCGTCGTCCAGCCGCCTGACGATCTTCCCCAGCTCGGAGTCGCTGCCGTCCGCGTTCCGCAGGTCGTCCACGCAGCCGTTGATGTCGCCCAGGCCACCGCCCTGCGTGCCGCCCTGGTGCAACAGCACCACGATCGCCTCGATGCCCTGTGCGCGCAGGCCAGGCACCAGCGCATTGACGGTGTCGGCCTCGTCCCTGAACGCCAGCCCCGCCACGCCGGCGGGCGAGACGATGCCGGGCGTGCCCTTGAGCGTCATGCCGATGAAGGCGACCTTGACGCCGTTGAACTCCTTGATGCCGTAGGCCGGCAGCAGCGTCCGGCCGCTGGCCGTGTCCACCACGTTGGCCGAGAGCCACTGGAATTTCGCGCCGTCGAAGGCGCCCGGCCGGGCCGAGCCCAGGCCGCGGCAGCTGTTGGGGTCGGTGGCGCCGTTCACCTGCTTGCAGCCGCCGTTCTGCAGGCGCAGCAATTCGGTGCGGCCCTTGTCGAACTCGTGGTTGCCCACGGCGTTGAACTCCACGCCGATGTGGTTGAGCGTCTCCACCGCCGGCTCGTCGTGGAACAGCGCCGACACCAGCGGCGAGGCGCCGATGAAGTCGCCCGCGCCCACCACGACGTTGAGCGGATTGGCTGACTTCATCCTCTCGACGTAGGCCGCCAGATAGTCCGCGCCGCCCACGGCCGGCCGGCTGGCCGCCGGCACGGCAGCGTTGACGCCGAAGCTGCCCGGCGACTGCAGGTGGCCGTGGTAGTCGTTGAAGCCGATCAGCTTGACAGTGAAGGTCGGCGCAGGCGGGCTGGGAACGTTGGTGCTGGAGCAGCCGGGGAGGCCTGCCGCGGCGAGCGCGGCCACCAGGACGAAGGGCAGGAGTTGGAATCGCATGGTCGGCTTCAGGCGGAGGGTCCCGCGCCCACTGTGGCGAGGCCGCGTGACGGCGGCGTGAAGCGCCCGGCGCCTGCCGCGCATGAAAAAGCCGCCCGCCGGGCGGCTTTCGCGTTCAGCGCGGAACGGCCCTCAAGCCGCCTGCAGCAATTGCCTCAGCACGAACGGCAATATCCCGCCGTGCCGGTAGTAATCGACCTCGATGGGCGTGTCGATGCGCAGCGTCAGCGTCACGCGCTGGGTGGAGGAGTCGCCGCGGCGGATCACCAGCGTCGCCTCGCTCAGCGGCCGGGGCTCGCCCGGCGGCAGCTCGATGTCGATCACCTCGTCGCCGCGCAGCCCCAGCGTCTGCCAGGAGTCCTCGCCGCGGAACTGCAGCGGCAGCACGCCCATGCCGATCAGGTTGCTGCGGTGGATGCGCTCGAAGCTGCGCGCCACCACGGCCTTGATGCCCAGCAGCTGCGTGCCCTTGGCCGCCCAGTCGCGGCTGGAGCCGGTGCCGTACTCCTCGCCGGCGAAGATCACCGTCGGCACGCCCGCGGCCTGGTACTTCATGGCCGCGTCGTAGATGAACATCTTTTCGCCCTGGTCTGGGCCGTCGAGCTGGAAGAGGGTGAGGCCGCCTTCCTCGATGGCGCCGTCCGGCTTGGGCGGCAGCATCAGGTTCTTGATGCGCACGTTGGCGAAGGTGCCGCGCATCATCACCTCGTGGTTGCCGCGGCGCGAGCCGTAGCTGTTGAAGTCGGGTTTCAGCACGTGGCGCTCGATCAGCCACTGCCCGGTGGGCGAGGCCTCCTTGATCGAGCCGGCCGGCGAGATGTGGTCGGTGGTGATGGAGTCGCCGAACAGCGCCATCACGCGCGCCCCCTTCACGCCGCTCACCAGCGCCTGCGGCTGCATCGTGAAGCCTTCGAAGAAGGGCGGGCGCGCGATGTAGGTGCTGGCGGGCCAGTCGTACACCTGCCCGCTCACGCCCTTGATCGCCTGCCACAGCGGGCCCGGGGCGCTTTCCACCTTGGCGTAGTTGGCCTTGAAGGCCTCCGGGTCCATGGCGTACTTCATCAGCGCATAGATCTCGTCGCTGCTGGGCCAGATGTCGCCCAGGTACACCGGCTTGCCGCCGTGGCCCGTGCCCACCGGTTCCGTCATCAGGTCCCTGAGCACGGTGCCGGCGATGGCATAGGCCACCACCAGCGGCGGCGAGGCCAGGAAGTTCGCCTTGAGGTTGGGGTGGATGCGCGCCTCGAAGTTGCGGTTGCCCGAGAGCACGGCGGCGCAGACGAGGTCGTTGCGCCAGATGACCTCGTTGAGCTCCTGGGTCAGGTCCCCCGCGTTGCCGATGCAGGTGGTGCAGCCGTAGGCCGCCACCGCGAAGCCCAGCTTTTCCAGGTAGGGCAGCAGCCCGGCGCGGGTGAGGTACTCCGTCACCACGCGCGAGCCGGGCGCCAGCGAGGTCTTGATGTGCGGCTGCACGCTCAGCCCGGCCTCCACGGCCTTCTTCGCCAGCAGCCCCGCGGCCAGCAGCACGCCGGGGTTGGAGGTGTTGGTGCAGGAGGTGATGGCGGCGATGAGCACGTCGCCGTTGCGGATCTCCAGCCCGTTGCTGGTGGTGAAGGCCTGCTGCAGCTTCTCCGGCGGCTGGTTGAAGCCGTTCTGCGGCACGGGCTTGCTGAACAGCTCGGTGAAGGTGCTGGAGAGCCGGCCCAGCTCGATGCGGTCCTGCGGGCGCTTGGGGCCGGCCACGCTGGGCTGCACGGTGGAGAGGTCCAGCGACACCACCTGCGAGTAGTCGATCTCGCCCGCGCGCGAGACGCCGAACAGCCCCTGCGCCTTCCAGTAGGCCTCGAACAGCTCGATGTCGGCCTCGGGGCGCCCGGTGCCGCGCAGGTACTCCACCGTGCGCTCGTCCACCGGGAAGAAGCCCATGGTGGCGCCGTACTCCGGTGCCATGTTGCCGATGGTGGCGCGGTCGGGCAGGGCCAGCGAGCGCGTTCCCTCGCCGAAGAACTCCACGAACTTGCCCACCACGCGGTGCTTGCGCAGGATCTCCGTGACCGTGAGCACCAGGTCCGTCGCCGTCACGCCCTCGCGCAAGGCGCCGGTGAGCTCGAAGCCCACCACGTCCGGCGTGAGCAGGTACACCGGCTGGCCCAGCATCGCCGCCTCGGCCTCGATGCCGCCCACGCCCCAGGCCACCACGCCCAGGCCGTTGATCATCGTGGTGTGGCTGTCGGTGCCCACCAGCGTGTCCGGGTAGCTCACGCCGCCGGCGTCGCGGTGCAGTCCGCGCGCCAGGTACTCCAGGTTCACCTGGTGCACGATCCCGAAGCCCGGCGGCACCACGCGGAAGGTCTCGAAGGCCTGCATGCCCCACTTCATGAACTCGTAGCGCTCGCGGTTGCGCTCGAACTCCAGCTTCATGTTGAGGTCCAGCGCGGCGGGCGTGCCGTAGTGGTCCACCATCACCGAGTGGTCCACCACCAGGTCCACGGGCACCAGCGGCTCGATCAGCTTGGGGTTGCGGCCCTGGTCGGCGGCCACGTTGCGCATGGCGGCCAGGTCGGCCAGCAGCGGCACGCCGGTGAAGTCCTGCAGCACCACGCGCGCGACGACGAAGGGAATCTCCTCCTCGCGCTGCGCCGCGGGCTGCCAGCGGGCCAGCTGCTCCACGTGGTCGGGCGTGACCTTCTTGCCGTCGCAGTTGCGCAGCACGCTCTCCAGCACGATGCGCAGCGACACGGGCAGCCGCTTCACCGAGGGCCAGCGCTCAGCCAGCTTCGGCAGTGAGAAGAACCGTCCCGTGCGCCCAGAGGGCGTGGAGAACTCCGTGAGCGTGTTCGCGAAGGCGTGCGCCATGGCCAGGACTCCCGTCATTGAAGAACCGGGAACCCGGGCAAGGACCGCGCCTGCGGCTCACGCCCTGGGCCCTGCGCAGGCCCGGGGCTTTGACGGGGCGCCGGCCCAGGCGCCCGTGGGGGCGCGGCTCAGCGGACCGACAGCACCCAGCTCGCCAGCTTCCGGGCGTCGGCGGCGGGGATCTTGGCGTTGGCCGGCATGGGGACCGGGCCCCACACGCCGGCACCGCCCTTGATGATCTTGTGCGCCATCTGCTCCTCGGCGTTCTTGTTGCCGGCGTACCGGGTCGCGACGTCCTTGAAGGACGGTCCCAGCACCTTGGACTGGTCCTTGTGGCAACCCATGCAGTCGTACTTGGCGGCCAGCTCCGGGCTGGCGAAGGCGGGGCTGGAGAAGGCCGCGGCGGCGAGCGTCGCGGCGAGCAGGCGTTTCATGGCGTCCCTCGGGGCAGGTCGTTCGATTTGTAGCCGCGCAGGCTATCCGCGCCCCGGGCAACGCGGCTTGACATCGGGCAAACCGTGGCCTCGCGCCTCAGCGCCCGCGCAGGAACAGCCCGTCCAGCTCCTTCATCGTCACCTGGCGCCAGGTGGGCCGGCCGTGGTTGCACTGGTCGGCGCGCTCGGTGGCTTCCATCTCGCGCAGCAGGGCGTTCATCTCTTCCAGCGTGAGGCGCCGGTTCGCGCGCACCGCGCCGTGGCAGGCCATGGTGGCGAGCATCTCGTCGCGGGCGCGCTGCACCACGCGGCTCGATCCCACCTGCGCCAGCTCCGCCAGCACCGAGCGCACCACTTCGGGCAGGTCGGCATCCGGCAGCGCGGCCGGGCGGCTGCGCAGTGACAGCGAGGTGGCCGACAGCGGCGCCACGTCCAGGCCCAGCTCCAGCAGCGTTTCGCGCTCGGCCTCGGCCGTGGCCAGCTCGGTGGGCGTGGCGGCCATCGCTTCGGGAATCAGCAGCGGCTGCGAGGGCAGCCGCCCCTGCGCCGCCTGGGAGCGCTTCAAGCGCTCGTACACGATGCGCTCGTGCGCGGCGTGCATGTCCACGATCACCAGCCCCTGGGCGTTCTCCGCCAGCACGTACACGCCGCCCACCTGCGCCAGCGCCCGGCCCAGCAGCCAGGACTGCCCCTCGGCGCCCGCTGCCGCACGCGGCGGCTCGCGCAGGGTTTCAGT
>JAEYPG010000188.1 GCA_023410975.1 Pseudomonadota bacterium | reverse complement strand
TTCTCCGGCGCGCAGGCCGCCGCCAAACCCGCGCTGTGACGCCGCCATGAACGCCATCATGTCCCCCGCTTCCCTAGCGGCCGCAGCCCGGCCGGCAGCCGCAGCGCCGCGCCGGCCGGCAAGCACCTCGCCGCGCACCGTGCCCCTGGGCCGCCTGGCCGTGCAACTGGGCTCGGTCGCGGCCTGCGTGCTGCTGTGGCACCTGGCCGCCACGCTGCGCCTGAACCTGGGCGCCGTCACCTTCGCCAACGTGCCGCCGCCGGCTGAGGTGCTGGGCGCCGCCTGGGCGTTGCTGCAGTCGCCCAAGCTCGGCAGCCACCTCTACAGCAGCCTGCTGCGCGTGGGCCTGGGCTTCGGTTTCGCGGCGCTCATCGGTGTCGGCCTGGGACTGCTGATCGGCCGCCTGTGTTGGGCCCGCAACCTCCTGCTGCCCCCGCTGGAGGTGCTGCGGCCCATCCCGGCCGTGGCCTGGATCCCGCTGTCCATCCTCATGTTCCCCTCCTCCGAGGGCAGCATGGTGTTCATCACCTTTGTAGGCGCGCTGTTCCCGATCCTGCTCAACACCATCCACGGCGTGGAGGCGGTCGATGCGCGCCTGATCGCTTCCGCGCGCAGCCTAGGCACGCGGCGCTGGCGGCTGTTCACCGAGGTGATCGCGCCCGGCGCGGCGCCCAGCATCGTCACCGGCCTGTCCATCGGCATGGGCACCTGCTGGTTCTGCCTGGTCACGGCCGAGATGATCGCGGGACAGTACGGCATCGGCTATTACACCTGGGAGTCCTACACCGTGCAGAACTACGCCAGCATCGTGGCGGGCATGCTGCTCATCGGCGCGCTGGGCATGGGTAGCAGCGCGCTCATCCGCCGCGCCGGCGCCCGCATCATGCCCTGGTACCGGCCGCAAGGAGGTGCGCAATGAGCGCCGCGGCAGTTCAAGGAGTGGACGCGCACGGCGGCCACATCGCGATCGAGCGCGTCGGCATCGAGCTGGGCACCGGAGACGGCCGCTTCGAGGTGCTGCACGAGGTCTCCCTCGACGCCGCGCCCGGCGAGTTCATCTGCCTGCTCGGCCCTTCGGGCTGCGGCAAGTCCACGCTGCTGGGCGCGCTGGCCGGACATTTGAAACCCGTGCGCGGCAGCCTGCGCCTGGACGGGCAGCCGATCGACGGCCCCGACCCGCAGCGCGGGCTGGTGTTCCAGCAGCACACCCTGTTTCCGTGGAAGACCGTGCTCGACAACGTCGCCTACGGCTTGAAGATGAAGGGCGTGCCGCGCGCGCAGCGCGAGCATGAGGCCCGCACGCTGCTGGAACTGGTGGGCCTGGCCGGCTTCGAGCGGCGCTATCCGCGCGAGCTCTCGGGCGGCATGCAGCAGCGCGTGGAGATCGCGCGCGTCCTGATCAACCACCCGCGCGTGCTGCTGATGGACGAGCCCTTCGGCGCGCTGGATGCGCTCACGCGCGCCCACATGCAGGAGCTGCTGCTGGACCTGTGGACGCGCATGCGCACCACCATCCTCTTCGTCACACACGACATCGACGAGGCGCTGTTCCTGGCCGACCGGGTGCTGATCCTGAGCCCGCGCCCCGGGCGCGTCGTGGAGGAGCTGCGAGTGGGCTTCGAGCGCCCGCGCCATGCCCGGTTGCTGACTCATCGCGACTTCGTGGCGCACAAGCGCCGCTGCCTGCAGCTGCTGCGCCACGACGGCGACACCGACACCCCGACCCTGGGCCGCCTCTCGCCACTGGGCAGGCCCGCTTCGACGCCCCGTTACGCCGCCTGAACCCATGACCGCATTTCCGACCCCTGCCGATACCGATACCGAGCTGGCCGACCTGCGGCACCGGCTCGCCAGCGCCGACGCCGGCGAGCGCCGCGTCGCGCTGCTGGAGGCCGCCGACCTGGAAGACGAGGCGCTGCTGCCAGCGATCAGCGCCATGCTGCGGCACGACCCCGATCCCACGCTGCGCACGGAGGCCGCGCGCGCCCTGGCCGCCTGGAGCGATGCCGACGTGGTGGAAGCGCTGGCCGAGGCGCTGTCCGATGTCCCGGCAGTGCGCGAGGCCGCGGCGCTGGCGTTGGCCGAGCTCAAGGACGCCCAGGCGGGTGCCCGCCTGGTGCGCCACGCCCGGCACCCCGACGCTTTCGTCAGCGCTGCCGCGCTGCGCGGTCTGCGCGAGCTGCGCGTGCCGGAAGCCGTGGAGCCGGCGCTGACCGCCCTGCAACGGCCCGAGGCCAGCGTGCGGCGCGAGGCGGTGGGCGTGCTGGGCTGGCTCAAGCACCAGCCGGCGCTGCCGCGGCTGGCACAAGTGGCCGTCGAGGACAAGGACGCCGAGGTGCGCCGCGCCGCAGCCGGCGCGTTGGGCTTGGCCGGTCCGGACCAGGTGGACGCCGTGCTGCCGGCCCTGTGCGCCGCGCTGCGCGATGCCGGCTGGCCGGTGCGCGAGGAGGCGGCCACCACGCTGGGCAAGCTGCGTCCGGAAGCTCCGGCCGCCGCCCAAGCGCTGCGCGCGGCGCTGGAGGACGACTACTGGCAGGTGCGGCTGCGCGCAGCACGCTCGCTGGGCCGGCTGCGCGACCGCGGCGCCGTGCTGCCACTCACCGCCGCGCTGGTGCATCCCGCGGGCAACCTGCGTAAGGAAGCGGCCATCGCGTTGGGCGAGATCGGCGAGGCGCAGACCGTGCCGGCGCTGACGGCCGCCACGGACGATCCCGATCCGGAGGTGCGCAAGGCGGCGCGCTCGGCCCTGCAGCGGCTGGGCGCGCTGGCAGGGAAGGAACGATGAGTGGCGGACCGCCCATGCCCAGCGCCGTGGAGCTGTATCCCGATCGGTTGCGGCTGCAGTGGCCCGACGGCGTGGCCGAGCTGGACGCTGCCACGCTGCGCGCGGCCTGCCGCTGTGCCGGCTGCCGTGCCGTGGCCCGCAGCGGCCAGTTGCTCGGGCCCGACGCTGCGGTGCGCCTCACTGACGCCCTGTGCGTGGGCCTCTATGCGTTGCAACTGCGGTTCAGCGACGGGCATGAGCGCGGGATTTACCCGTGGGAACTGTTGCGGGCGTTGCCGCGGCACGCTCAGCGAGCGTAGTGGCTTTGTTGGAGGCTGCAGCGTGGTGGATGCGCCAGATCGGCTCGGTGATGGCTGCGGCGCTGATGGTGCCGCTGGCATGTAGCACGGCGACTTCTCGGCGCTGTACGCCCTGCACATCGCGTTGGTGCTGGTGACGGCCGCCTGCAAGGCGGCCGAGCTGCAAGTCTTGTCTGGTGCGCCGACTGCCGCCGTGATGCAACCCGTTGTCAGCGAGGTGCGGCGTTCCGTGCTGGTGGCGCTGCTGGTTCTGCGGGCCGGATTGGGATTGGCCACCTACTGGTCGCACATCGTCCGTCGCTTGCTGCGTCCGCTTGCTCGGGCAGCCGCAGATCTCGTCAGCGGTCGCCAAGCTGTGCACATCGATGGTCACCTGCCCGGGGAGCTCGGCGCACTGGCGTCGCAGTTCAACTTCATGCTGCAGGCGCTGCAAGCGTCGCAGCGCAGGGCCATGCGGCTGAGCCAGCTCAACGAGGCACCGTCCGGGGCGGCAAACGCGGCCGCTCGGCTGCACGGCCCTCAGCCGCTCTACGAGCGGATCTGCCAAATCTGCGTGGATACCGTACAGGCCAGCGTGGCCTGGCTGAGCATCGATGGTGCACGGGTGGCCATGGCAGCGAATGGCTCCTGCCGCCTCTGCTGGTGGACGATGAGTGCGACACCAGCCTTGGAGCGCTTTGGCAGTCCTGCTGCGCCAGCGGGGAGGTGGTCGTGGAAAACGACCTGCCCGAGCTGCCTGCTGTGACGACGTCCAGCGCGACGCTGCTGGCGCACGGCGTGCGCTCAGCAGCGGCGCTGCCGATTTTCGTCGGCGGCCGGCACGTCAGCAACCCCGACCTGTCCGCCGATGAGCCCGACGTTTTCGATCCCGGTGCCGTTCGGCTGATGAAGGCAATCTGCGCCAACTGGCCAACGCGGATCTGAAGCAGGCGGTCACGAAGCCGGCGCCAGCGCGCACGAAGCTACAACTCGTCAAGGCCACCGCGCAGCACCTGCGCAGCGTGCAGCGCCGGCCCGATCGCATCCGCGGCTACTTCGAACACGAGCCGGTTCGCTATGCCGCCTGATTCAAGTTCATTAGTGCGGGCTCAATAGTAACTACGGGCTTCGCCGTAGTTGGAGGAACTATGGTCGAACCTCAAGAAGCTCTGCTGAAGTCAGCCCGACGGCGCGTGTGTGAAGCCCAGGCGCTGGTTGCGAGTCAGAAGAAACGCGTCGCGGAACGCGCGCGAAGGGTGCGACACAACGCAGGCACAGGACATCCTGGCTACGTTCAAGACTACGCACTGCTTCATGCGCCAGGACTTGGCCGACTGCCTGAAGGCAATGGGCCAGCCGCCGTAAGTTCGTAGCTGTTGTTGCTTCAAGTAGGCTCGCGCAGCGCCAATAGCTTCACGTTGACTGCGCCGAGCTGACCAGAAGATCTTTACCTTGGCACGCTGATGCCAGCTCGAGTGGGGGCGTCCTTCGAATACCCCGTCCTGCTTCAAGAAGGCTTGCGTTGAACTCCGGCCATCCGCAGGTTAGGCATTCTGGCCTTGCCGTTCACTTGGAAGACCTTAACCTGGAGCCACGCAGAGGTCTGTAACGACAGCAAGCCTGGACCCAGCACGCTTCAGCGCAGTTGCAGCGTTCGCGTAACTGGGTCGAGCTCCAATTGCGCGCCATGTGGCACAGCGGCAGTGATGTCCTCGTCGAAGCCAGCGAGCAGCGTCACGCCGGCCAGCGCGGCTCCTTGGGCCAGGATGGTGTTGACGCTGTTAACCCTACAGTTGTAGTTGCTGCAAAAGTGCGCGTCGGCGGTGGCATGCATTGGCATAGGCCTGATGACGCCGCCGCCAATACGACCATGCCAGCGAGTGCTCTGGCGCAGGCCACCGAGGCCAGA
>JAEYPG010000402.1 GCA_023410975.1 Pseudomonadota bacterium | reverse complement strand
GGGCGCCGTGCGGCGCCTCGTGCGCCAGCGTTGCCCGGACGGCGGCAGCGGCCGCGTGCTGGGCGTGGAGGTGTGGCAACTGCCGCCGGACCATCCCCGCACCCGGCGCCATGCCGAGCTCGACGCGCTGGTGGAGCGCTGGCGCACGTTCCGGCCGCAGAAGGCCGCCGCCGCGCGGCGCGAGGCCGCGGATATCGAGCAGGCCATCGCGCGGCCTCGCCTGGTGCGGGCTTCGCGCGCCGTGGTGCTGTCCACGGGCGGCTTCGTCTACAACCCGCAGCTCGTGGACGAGCATGCGCCGCAGTTCCGCCGCGGCTGGCCCATTGGCGGTGCAGGTTGCGACGGCAGCGGGCTGGGGCTGGGCCAGAGCGTGGGGGCGGCCGCGCAGGACCTCTCCAACGTCTCGGCCTGGCGCTTCATCACGCCGCCGTCCGTGTGGCCGCGCGGCATCGTGGTGAACGCGCAGGGCGAGCGCTTCTGCAACGAGCAGGCCTACGGCGCCACGCTCGGCCACGAGATGGTCGCGCACCAGGGCGGGCGTGCCTGGCTCGTGATGGACGCCCGGCTGCGCCAGCAGGCGATCCGCGAATGCCTGTTCGGTCCGCTGTGGGCCTTCCAGCGGCTGCCCGCGCTGGGCTCGATGCTGCTGGCCGGACGCAAGGGCCGCACGCCGGAGGCGCTGGCACAGGCCATCGGCGCGGACCCCGCAATGCTGCGCCGCAGCATCGACCACTACAACGCCACCGCGCAGAGCCAGGCCGGGGACGCCCTGGGCAAGTCCGCCGACATGTGCCAGCCGCTGGACCGGGCGCCGTACTGGGCGCTGGACATCTCCATCGGCTCCAGGCTTTTCCCGCTGGCGACATTGACCCTCGGCGGACTGCGCGTCAACGAGGCGGACGGCCACGTGGTCGACGGGCAGGGCCGGGACATCCCCGGGCTCTTTGCCGCCGGGCGCACCGCCATCGGGCTGCCCTCGTGCCGCTACGTCAGCGGCCTGTCGCTGGCCGACTGCGTGTTCTCGGGAAGAAGGGCTGGCCGCGCTGCGGCCGGCGAATGACATCACCAGGAGACAAGAATGGGGCGAGTGCAGGACAAGGTGGCGCTGGTCACGGGCGGCGCCAGCGGCGTGGGACGCGAGACCGCGCTGCTGCTGGCGCGCGAGGGCGCGCGCGTGGCGATCACCGACGTCGACGAGGCCGCGGGCCAGGCGCTGGCGCGGGAGATCGGCGAGCGGGCAACCTTCATGCGCCAGGACGTCGCGGTGGAGGGCGACTGGGTGCACGTGGTGGAGCAGCTGCAGCGGCGGTGGGGCCGGCTCGACATCCTGGTCAACAACGCCGCCATCCTGATTCCCGGCAACGTGGAGACGGCCACGCTGGAGCAGTTCGAGAAGCTCATGCGGGTCAACGCGGGCTCGTGCTTCCTGGGCTGCAAGCACGGCGTGCAGGCCATGAAGGAGCATGGCGGCAGCATCATCAACATGGCCTCGGTCTCCTCCTGGCTGCCCGTTGAAGGCTACCTGGGCTACAGCGCCTCCAAGGCTGCCGTGGCGGCCGTCAGCCGGGCCACGGCGCTGCACTGCCGCAAGAGCGGCTACGCCGTGCGCGTCAACTCGGTGCACCCGGACGCCATCTGGACGCCGATGATGCAGGCCACCGTGCCGGGCGTGGACGCGCGGCACCTGCTGTTCGATGCCAGGAGCAACCCGCGCGGCCGGGCCTGCCAGGCCAGCCAGGTGGCCAGCGTGCTGCTGTTCCTGGCAAGCGACGAGTCGTCGGCCATCAGCGGCAGCGAGGTGCGCGTGGACAACGGCGTGCTGGGCATGGGGCTGTAGCCTTGACATCCTCACACGCCCTGAAGGACGGTGATTCCTCCTGCGAGACGGCCATGTCCGACCGCGAGAATGTTCCGTGCCGCGTTCACGTCGCGGTCGTGGACCGCTCCACATACGCTGCACGTCCACTCTCTTATTCCAAGGCCTGCGATACCTTTCGGCCGCTCCGGCGGCAGGGCGCCGCACGAAGAACAGGTCTGGGTGGAGAACGCTTCGTTGACCTCGCGGAACCACACGCCTGCGCGATCGCACTTGGTCTGCAGCATGGTCCGCAACGCGCTCCAGCCCGCGTCGAGCACGCTCTTTGCAAGGCGCGTGCGGGCCAGGGCTTGGGCGTTGACGTTGCCAACGAAGATGCCCCGGTGCTGGCGCACCAGGGTGGTGGAGAGCTTTTGGAGGCGGTCGCGTCGCCGGTTAGCAATCTTGGCGTGGATCGCCTTGGTACGCGCCTTCTTGCCGGCGCGCTGCGCGGTGACCAGCGCCGGCTCCAGGTCACGGTAGAAGCGCTGCGCGGCGACCTTCTCGCCACTGGACAGCGCCGCAAGCTCCTTCAGGCCCAGGTCGATGCCAATGCAGTCACTCACGGGCGGCATGGGCAGCGGGCCGACGAAGTCGGCCTCGTTGACCGTGACGTTCAAATACCAGTGCCCGCGCGCATCCTCGTTGATGGAGCCTGCGCGCAGCTCGAAGCCGCCCAGCCCGTAGCTGTCCCACAGCGACAGCCACTGCCCGGCGTAGCAGACCTGCCCGTGCGCGTAGCGGATGGTGCGAACCTTGAACGGCAGCCAGCCCAGGCTGCGCCGCACGCCG
>JAEYPG010000401.1 GCA_023410975.1 Pseudomonadota bacterium | reverse complement strand
GACTTCGACGGCATCGCCGAATGGTGGTTCGACACGCCGGCGGCCGCCGTGGCGGCCTTCGGGCCCGGCGGCCTCCAGGCCGGGCTGCCCGCTGCCCTGGCCGGCGTGTGCGACCCGGCACGCTCGGTGTTCATGTTCACCCACATCACGCACAGCCGCCCGTAGCTGCCAGGCGCAACGCCTGCCGGGCCAAGAGCGCGACGGCCTGCCAGAAGGCAGGCCGTCGTCATCTCATTCCAACTACAAGCCGTCAGTAAGACCACCGTTCGCCCTGAGCTTGTCGAAGGGCCTGTGGGCCGGCTGTGCCGAGGGCTTCGACAGGCTCAGCCCGAACGGGTTTCTTCCAGTGCCAATGAAGAGCTGGAATCACGCAGCGGGTTCAGCCGCTCAGGCCGGTTCCGCCGTGCGCCGCGTGTAGGGCACCGCGCCCTTGGGCACGTACAGGCCCTCGCACTGGTCCAGGAACTCGCGCTGCATGGCGCGCGGGTTGTAGAACTGCCGGTACCAGATGCGGGCCTTCATGAACGGACCGTCGCTGGGCAGAAACAGGCCGTTGAGGCAGGGCGCCTTGTTGGCCCAGACCTCGAAGTCCTGTGCGAAGGCCAGGCGGCTGGCTTCCTGGAACTGCTTGGCAGCCACCTTGTCGGCGATGCCGACGCGCTCGCCGCCGGAGGGTGACTTGACGATGAGCGAGTGCCAGACCTTGACGCTGCCGTCGTCCACCGGCGTGTGCATGATCAGCAGCAGCGAGTCGAACAGGCCGGTCATCTTCGACACCAGCACGCCGGGGCCGTGGTAGGTCGTGATCGTGTGCAGGTCGGCGCTCACGCCGTCCGGGCCCACCAGCGTGCGGTGGCCGCCGCACTGGCGCTGCGTCGCCTGGTAGCCCTCGAACTCGCACTCGAAGCGCTCGACGGTGGAGCCGTGGATCGGGCTGAGGTGCCCGTAGTCGGCGATGTTGTCCACCACCTCCTGCGGATGCTGGTTCAGCAGCCCCAGGTGGTCCCAGTGTCCCGGCACCCAGGCCGGGTCCTCGTACTCCGGGAAGCTGGGGTGTTCCCACTGCGGCTCGCCGCCCTCGGTGTCGTGCCACACCCAGATGGCGCCCAGGCTCTCGCGCACGGTCCAGCTCTTGACGCAGGCCGCGGCCGGGATCGGGCCCTGGTGGTACGGGATGTCGTCGCACTTGCCGTCGGGGCCGAAGCGCCACGCGTGGTACGGGCAGCGGATGCCGTCGCCCTCGACGTTGCTGCCGCCGCCATCGACGATGACGTAGCTCGTGTTGTTTGGCGCGGCCAGGTGCGTCTTCATGTGCGGGCAGTACGCGTCGAGCAGCACCACCTTGCCGGTGGCGCGCCCGCGGTACAGCGCGAAGTCCTTGCCGAAGAAGCGCACGGCCAGGGGCTTGTGCGTGTCGAGCTCCCGGGCGTCGGCGATCATGAACCAGCCGCGCGGGAAGGTGTATTCACCGAGCCGGTAATCCTTGGTGGTGGCCATCAGGGTCCTCAAAGGTCGTGGTAGGAGGCGAAGCGCCGCGACGATGTTCGACGCCCGCCCGCCCGACCGCATACCCCGTTCGGACGAGGGCCGGCGGTGCCTTCATGGATGCGCCGGCAACCTCAGGGCTCCCGATGCCCGGCGGCGGCTCACACCTCGCGGCCGGCGCGGTGGCCTTCGCGCATCGCTGCCTCGATGTAGCCGAGGCCGGCGCAGTCGCCGATGCGCTGCAGCGGCACGCCGCAGCCTTCCAGCGCCCGGGCCACGCTGTCGTCGGCCTCGGCGCCCAGGGCGAGCACGACGGAGTCGGCCACGGTGCGCTGCGCGTTGCCGGCGGCATCGGTCCAGCGCACCGCATCCCGATCGATGCCCTGCACCGAGGCGCGCAGGTGCAGCTTGCCGTGCGACTGCACCGCGTCCAGCACGCGCCAGCGCCGCACGATGGAAAGCTCCCGCCCGGCATGCGTGTCCGGCTCCAGCACCGTGACCTCGCGCCCGCGCGCCAGCAGGAACTCCGCCAGCTCCAGCCCCACCAGGCCCCCGCCGACGACGACCGCCCGCTTGCCCAGCGGCATCCACAGCTTGCTCAGGCTCTGGATCGCCTGCGTGCTGTCCGTCACGCGCAGCATGCCGCCGGCCTTGAACAGCGCCCGCTCGGCCAGGCTCAGCTTGGCCCGGGCGATCGCGTCCGCGCCGTCACCCGTCATCAGCCGGCGCAACTCGTCGCCGCTCCAGACGTGGTTCTGCGTCGCGCCGGGAATCTGCGGCGCGGCGCGCCGGGCGCCCGTGGCCACGACGATCGCGTCGGGACGCAGCCGCTGCACCAGCGCCGCGTCGGCCTCGGTGTTGAGCATCAGCTCGATGGGGAGCTGGCGCACCTGGGCCACGAGGTAGTCCAGCAGCCGCCCGTTTTCCGGGTAGGCCAGGGCCGCGAAGAAGAGCGTGCCGCCCAGGCGGTCGCCGCGCTCCACCAGCGTCACACGGTGGCCGCGCAGCGCCGCCACGCGCGCGGCCTCCATGCCGGCCGGGCCGCCACCGACCACCAGCACGTGCCTGGGCTTCGCGGCAGGCACCACGGCGGCCTCTCGTTCGTGGCCGGTCTGCGCATTCACCGCGCACTTGACGCGGCGGTTGACGAAGATCTCGCTGACGCAGGCGTAGCAGTAGATGCAGGGCCGGATGTCCTGCGCCCGGTTCTCGGCCAGCTTGATCGGGATCTCCGGGTCGGCAAGCATCTTGCGCGCCATGGCCACGAAGTCGATCTGCCCGGCCTCGACGGCCCGGGCCGCGGCCTCGGGCTCCAGCCGGCCGCTGGTGATGACGGGCACGTTCACCGCGCGCCGGAAGGCCGCCGCGCTCTCCAGGAACGCGCCGGGCTGCTGGGGAATCGGCGCATCGGTGAACGCGCTGCCGCTGACCATCAGCGCATAGGCGGAGACACTGATCGCGTCCGCGCCGGCCTGCGCGCACATCCGGGCCGTGGCGATGGCGTCGTCGAGCGTGATGCCGCCGGGCGTGTGCAGCTCCGCGGCGTCGAGCCGCACCCAGACCGGGAAATCGCGGCCCACGCGCGAGCGCACCGCCGCCAGCGTCTGCAGCAGCAGCCGGGCGCGGTTCTCCAGCGGGCCGCCGTACTCGTCGTCGCGCTGGTTGGCATAGGGCGAGAGGAAGTTGGCCAGGATGTAGTTGTGCGCGCCATGGATCTCCAGGGCGTCGAAGCCGGCCTGGCGCGCGCGTACCGCGGCGGCGGCGAACCATTCGACGAGCTGCTCGATGTCGGCGCGGTCCATGACGTGCATGCGCGGCTTGTGCGGGCCGATGCCCACGAAGGTGGCGAGCTCCTCGGGCGTCACGGCCTCCATGCCGGCCGGCACGTGCATCTTGGGCATCGAGGGCACCCATACGTCCCGGCCCTGGGCCCGGTCCTGCGCGGCGTTCTTGCCGCCGTGGTGCAGCTGCATCGCGATCTTCGCGCCGTGGCGGTGCGCCCGCTCGGCCACGCCGGCCAGGCCCGGGATGAAGTCGTCGCGCGACACGCCGACCTGGTACGGCTCGCCGGTGCCGTGCGGGTAGGCCACGCCGCACACCCCCATGGTCAGCAGGCCGGCGCCACCCTTGGCGCGCGCCTCGTAGTAGGCCTGTATGCGCTCGCCGCAGTGGCCGTCGCTCTCGGCGAAGTTGGACCCCATGGGGGCCATGACGATGCGGTTGCGCAGCTCTAGGCTGCCGATGCGTCCGGGCTGCAGCAGGGCGGAATAGGGGTTGGACATGCGGTTTCCCTCCAGGCAATGGCTCCGCGCGGATTGTGGAAGCCGCCTGCCGCCCGGCATCGTCCGTTCGGACGCTGCGCGCCGGCGGCTCATGCGCCGGCCATCCACGGCACATCGGCGCCGCCCCGCCGGTAGTCCTTTTGGACGTGTCTGCCGCAAGGCCGGCTGCCTAGATTGGATGCCGTGACGACTTCCCACCCTGCAATGCAGATCATGAGCAATCGCACCGACCACCAGGGCCGCGTGGTGCTGGTCACCGGCGGCACCAAGGGCATCGGCCGCGGCATCGCCCAGGCCTTCCTCGATGCCGGCGCCCGCGTCGTCATCTGCGCCCGCCACGCCCCCGACGAGCTGCCTTCGGCGCACGGCTGCAGCGCCGAGTTCATGGCCTGCGACGTGCGCGAGGCCGAGGCCGTGCGCGCCCTGGTCAACGCGGTCGTGCAGCGCCATGGTCGTCTGGACGTGCTGGTGCACAACGCCGGCGGCAGCCCCATGGCCGACGCGGCCACCGCCTCGCCGCGCTTCCACGAGGGCGTGCTGCGGCTGAACCTGTTCTCGACGCTGCACGCCGCGCAGGCGGCCAACGCGCAGATGCAGCAGCAGCCCGAAGGCGGCGTCATCGTGTGCATCGGCAGCGTCAGCGCGCTGCGCCCGTCGCCGGGCACTGCGGCCTACGGGGCGGCCAAGGCGGCGGTGCTGCACCTGGTGTCGTCGCTGGCCGTTGAGTGGGCACCGAAGGTGCGCGTCGTGGCCGTGAGCCCGGGGCTGGTGCGCACCGAGCAGTCGCACCTTCACTACGGCGACGCTGCCGGCATCGCCGCCGTCGCCGCAACGATTCCTGCCGGCCGCATGGCCGAGCCTTCCGACGTGGCCGAAGCCTGCCTCTGGGTGGCCTCGCACCGCGCGGGTTACTTCAGCGGAAGCAACTTGCTGCTGCATGGAGGCGGCGAGCAGCCGGCCTTCCTGGCGGCATCCAACGCAAAGGAGAACACGGGTGGCTGATCCCGATTGGATGAAGGACGTCCGCGCCCTCGTGGGCAAGGAGTACGGCCGTGTCTACGGCTGGGACCCGGTGAACGTGCCCATGGCACGCCAGTGGGCCGAGATCGTGGGCATCACCAACCCGCGCTATGCCGCCGGCGAGGTGGTGCCCCCCGCCATGCTCCAGGTCTGGTGCATGGAAGGCCCCACGCTCAACAACTACCCGCCGGGCTCGACCACCGAGAACCCCTACGAGGCCTTGAAGCTCATCGAGGCCCAGGGCTACCCGTCGGTGGTGGCGGTGAACTCGGAGCTGGAGTTCGAGCGCTACCTCAGGCCCGGCGAGAAGGTGTTCTACACCACGCGGCTGGACGCGATCGGCGAGGAGAAGACCACCGCGCTGGGCACGGGCTTCTTCGTCACGCTGCGCATGACCTTCTACTCGCAGCAGGCGCAGGGCGACGAGCGCGTGGGCGAGCTGCTGTTCCGCGTCTTCAAGTTCCGGCCGGCCCACCCGGCGGCCAGGCCCGCCGCGCAGGACGCGCCCCCCGCGCTGCCCAAGGTCAAGCGCCCGGCGCCGGGCATCAGCGACGACACCCGCTTCTTCTGGGACGGCGCGCGGCAGGGCCGGCTGATGATCCAGCGCTGCAAGGGCTGCGGCACGCTGCGCCACCCGCCGGGGCCCACCTGCCCGAAGTGCCATTCCTTCGAATGGGATGCCGTGCAGTCCAGCGGACGCGGCACCGTGTACTCCTTCGTCGTGATGCACTACCCCGAGGTGCCGCCGTTCGAGCACCCGAATCCCGTCGGCCTGATCGAGCTGGAGGAGGGCACGAGGTTGATCGCGCAACTCGTGGGCGTCAAGCCCGCTGACGTGCACATCGGCCAGGCGGTGCAGGTCGAGTTCAACCGCTTCGAGGTCGGCGCACCCGAGGGCAGCGACGACATCGTGCTGCCGCAGTTCCGGCCGGTGGCCGCCTGAAGGCGAGGAGTTCTGAATGGATTTCTCGCTCAATGACGACCAGCGCGCCTTCGCCGAGTCGGCGCGCGCCCTCTTCGACGACCACTGCGGCGATGCGCAGCTGCGCGCGCACGACACCTCGGGCGACAGCCACCTGCGCGACCTGTGGCCCGCCTGCATCGACCTCGGCCTGCACGGCGTGCTGGTGCCCGAGGAGCACGGCGGGCTGGGCCAGGGCATGACCGAGCTGATGGGCGTGCTGGAGGCCCAGGGCCGTGCGCTGGCGCTGGTGCCGCTGTGGCAGCACCAGCTGGCCGCGGCGGCGGTAGCGCGTTTCGGCGCGCCGGCGCTGGCGCAGCAGGTGCTGGCACCGGCCATGGACGGCCGCGCCATGCTCACCCTGTCGCTGGGCGCGCTGTCCGACCCGCGCGGCCCGAGCCTGGCGCTGTCGCGCAGCGGCATGCAGGAATGGCGGCTAGACGGCGAGGCCAGCGCGGTGCCGCTGGGCGCCAACGCGCGTTTCGCGCTGCTGGGCGCCGCCTGCGGCGCGCAGTCGCGGCTCGTGGTGCTGGATCTGCAGGCTCCGGGCGTGCAGTGCCGCAGCGGCCTGAGCCAGCACCACCTGGGCGTCGCGGAGCTGCTGCTCGACGGCGTCGCGCTGCCCGATGACGCGGTGCTGCAGCCCGCAGCCCATGGCTGGGTCGAGCCCCGGGCCATCGCCTGCCTGGCGGCGCTGCAGCTGGGCGTGTCGGCCGAGCAGGCCCGGCGCACCGTGCAGTACGTCAGCGAGCGGCAGCAGTTCGGCCGCGCCATCGGCACCTTCCAGCTCGTGGCCGGCCAGATGGCCGACGTCCACATCGGCATCGAGACGCTGCGCAGCGCGCTGTGGCAGCTGGTGTACCGCCTCGATGCCGGCCTGGGCACGCTGCCGCAGGCGCTGGCCGTGCGCGCACAGGCCTGCGAGCTGGCGCATTTCGCCGGCCACAAGTGCCAGCACCTGCACGGCGGCATGGGGGTGGACGTGACGTACCCGATCCACCGCTTCCTCTACTGGAGCCGCGCGCTGTCCGTCGAGCTCGGCGGCCGCGACGCGCACCTGCAGCGCCTGGGCGACTGGCTCGCCGACCACGATCGGCTGGGCTGGAAATACGACCTTCCGGAAGACACCCTCTCATGAACACCCGTGCCTTCGACAGCGTGAAGCTCGGCGACGAACTGCCGCCGGTTTCGATTCCCATCACCGTGGCGCTGGTGACCGGCGGCGCCATGGCCACGCGCGACTTCTTCCCCGGCCACCACGACCTGCACGCCGCGCGCGAGCTGGGCTCGCCGCACATCTTCATGAACATCCTCACCACCAACGGGCTGGTGGAGGCCTTCGTGGAGAACTGGGCCGGGCCGGACTGCCGCCTGGCCAGCCTCAAGATCAAGCTGGGGGCGCCCAACTACCCCGGCGACACGATGAAGTTCAGCGGCGCGATCACCGACCGGCGGGAAGAGGACCGCAGCGTCGAGGTCACGCTCAAGGGCACCAACTCCATGGGCCCGCACGTCACCGGCACCGTGAGGGTCCTCCTGCCTTGACATCCTCACACGCCCTGAAGGACGGTAATTCCTCCTGCGAGACGGCCATGCCCGACCGCGAGAATGTTGCGCGCCGCATTCACGTCGCGGTCGTGAACCGCTCCACATGCGCTGCACGTCCACTCTCTTACTCCAAGGTCTGCGATACCTCTCGGCCGCTGCGGCGGCATCGAGCCGCACGCAGAACAGGTCTGGGTGGAGAACGCTTCGTTGACTTCACGGAACCACACGCCTGCGCGATCGCACTTGGTCTGCAGCATGGTCCGCAACGCGCTCCAGCCCGCGTCCAGCACGCTCTTGGCAAGGCGCGTGCGGGCCAGGGCTGCGGCGTTGACGTTGCCAACGAAGATGCCCCGGTGCTGGCGCACCAGGGTGGTGGAAAACTTGTGGAGGTGGTCGCGCCGACGGTTGGCGATCTTGGCGTGGATCGCCCTGGTGCGCGCCTTCTTGCCCGCGCGCTGCGCGGTGGCCAGCGCCGGCTGCAGGTCGCGGTAGAAGCGTTGCGCGGCGACCTTCTCGCCACTGGACAGCGCCGCGAGCTCCTTCAGACCCAGGTCGATGCCGATGCAGTCGCCCACGGGCGGCATGGGCAGCGGGCCGACGAAGTCGGACTCGTTGACCGTGACGTTCAAGTACCAGCGTCCGCGCGCATCCTCGCTGATGGAACCGGCGCGCAACTCGAAGCCGCCCAGCCCGTAGCTGTCCCACAGCGACAGCCACTGCCCGGCGTAGCAGACCTGCCCGTGCGCGTAGCGGATGGTGCGAACCTTGAACGGCAGCCAGCCCAGGCTGCGCCGCACGCCG
>JAEYPG010000347.1 GCA_023410975.1 Pseudomonadota bacterium | reverse complement strand
CGACAAGCTCAGGGCGAACGGTGAACTTTCACTGACGACTTGAAGTTGGAATGAGCCCAGCGCGCGCCCAATGAAGAACGGGCCGGGATTCCGGGCCGTTTTCCATGGCGCTCCCGGCCTTGCCGGGAGTCCGGGGCAGGGCTCAGAACAGCGCCATGCTGAGCTTGCCCCGGTACTGGTCCACCACCGGGTCCGACGGCGCCTGGACGGCGGCCTTGCCGGCCACTTCCAGCGTGCCCTTCTTGGCGGCCTCGGCGCCGGCGGCGGGCTTCGGCGCCGGCTTGGTCATCAGCTCCAGGATGGCGACGTAGGTCTTGCGCGCGAGCTCGCCGTTCCAGGCCTTGTCGCGCATCAGGATCTCCAGCAGCTCGTCCATCGCCTCGGTGAAGCGCCCGGCGGCGAAGTGCGTCTGCGCCAGCTCGAAGCGCGCCTCGAAGTCGCGCCGGTTGGCCGCGATGGCCGCCGTGAGCGCCTCGGCGCCGCGGGCCGTCGCGGCCTTCTCGGCGGCGTCGAGCCAGTGGCCCAGCGCGGCGATGCGCGCGTCCAGCTGCACCTTGCCCGCCATCGGCTCCCAGGCCTGGCGCGCCAGTGCCACCTGGCCGCGCCCCAGCAGCAGCTTGACGGCGTCGCAGCGCACGGTGTCGTTGTCCGGGTCGGCGGCCACGGTGGCCAGCAGCCGCTCCAGCGCCGCGCCGGGGTCGCCCTCGGTGGCCAGCTCCTGTGCCTCCTCGTGCTCCTCCTCGGCCTGCGCTTCCTGGGCGCTGGGCACGTGGCGGTCGAGGAACTCTCGGATCTGCGCCTCGGGCTGCGCGCCCACGAAGCCGTCCACCGGCTGGCCCTGGTCGAAGAGCACGCAGAAGGGGATGGAGCGCACGCCGAAGGCCTGGCTGAGCTGGCCGGCGATCTCGGGCTGGTCGTCGCTGTTGAGCTTGGCGAGCTTGAAGCGCCCGGCGTAGGCCACCTCCAGTTTTTCCAGCAGCGGGCCCAGCGTGCGGCACGGCCCGCACCACGGCGCCCAGATGTCCAGCAGGACGGGCTGGCGCATGGACTCGGTGATGAGTTCCTGTTCGAAGTTCTGGATGGTGATGTCAGTCATGTCTGTGGCGCGGCGGAGGGAAGAGGGCCCCGCCTACAATGCAAGGTTTCCCTGATTTCCGGTGGAGCAAGCAGTGAGCACTGCCCCTGTGACGGTGGGCGTGGTGATGGGGTCCAGCAGCGACTGGGAGACCCTGAAGCACGCCACGCAGATTCTCGCCGAGTTCGGCATCGACTTCGAAGCGCGGGTGGTCTCCGCCCACCGCATGCCCGACGACATGTTCGCCTATGCCGAAACGGCGGCCGCGCGCGGGCTCAAGGCCATCATCGCCGGCGCGGGCGGTGCGGCGCACCTGCCCGGCATGCTGGCGGCCAAGACCACGGTCCCGGTGCTGGGCGTGCCGGTGGCCAGCCGGCACCTGCAGGGCGTGGACTCGCTGCACTCGATCGTGCAGATGCCCAAGGGCATCCCCGTGGCGACCTTCGCCATCGGCACCGCCGGTGCCGGCAACGCGGCGCTGTTCGCGGTGGCGATGCTGGCCAACGAGGACCCGGCGCTGCGCGCGAAGCTGGAGGCCTTCCGGGCCCGCCAGACCGAAGCCGCCCGTGCCATGACGGCGGACCTCACGTGAGCGCCGCGCTGCTTCCCGGCGCCCTCCTGGAGGACGGCCGCCCCGCCACGCTGGGCGTGATGGGCGGCGGCCAGCTCGGCCGCATGTTCGTGCAGGCCGCGCAGGAGATGGGCTTCGTCACCGTGGTGCTCGACCCCGACACCGGCAGCCCCGCCGGCGCGGTGGCGCACCACCACATCCGCGCCGATTACCTCGACGAGCAGGGCTTGGCGCAGCTGATGCAGCGCGCCAGCGCCATCACCACTGAGTTCGAAAACGTTCCCGCCGCCGCGCTGCTGACGCTGGGCGCGCAGCGCCCCGTGGCGCCCGCGGCCGACGCCGTGGCCGTGTGCCAGGACCGCTCCGCCGAGAAGCGCCATTTCGAAAGCTGCGGCGTGCCCTGCGCGCCCTGGGCGCTGATCGAGACCGCCGAGGCGCTGGCCGCCGTGCCTGACGACCTGCTGCCCGGCATCCTCAAGACCGCGCGCATGGGCTACGACGGCAAGGGGCAGATCCGCGTGGCCGACCGCGCGCAGCTTGCCGACGCCTGGGCGCAGCTCAAGGGCGTGCCCTGCGTGCTGGAGAAGATGCTGCCGCTGGCGCTGGAGATCAGCGTCATCGTGGCGCGCGCCGCCGACGGTTCGATCGTGCACTTCCCCGTGCAGCAGAACCTGCACCGCGACGGCATCCTGGCCGTGACGCAGGTGCCCGCGCCCGATGTCTCCGAGGCGCTGCGCCAGCGGGCCGTGCAGTGTGCGCAGGCGGTGGCGCAGTCGCTGCGCTACGTGGGCGTGCTGTGCGTGGAGTTCTTCGTGCTGCAGGACGGCTCGCTGGTGGCCAACGAGATGGCGCCGCGTCCGCACAACTCCGGCCACTACAGCATCGACGCCTGCGACCAGTCGCAGTTCGACCTGCAGGTGCGCACGCTGGCCGGGCTGCCGCTGGTTGCGCCGCGGCTGCACTCCTGCGCCGTGATGCTCAACCTGCTGGGCGACCTGTGGTTCGACGCGCAGGGCCGCGAGCGCTCGCCGGCCTGGGCGCAGGTGCTGGCGCTGCCCGGCGTGCACCTGCACCTCTACGGCAAGGCCGGCGCGCGCCCCGGGCGCAAGATGGGCCACCTGACCGTCACCGCCGCCGATGCCGCCGTCGCCCGCGACGTGGCGCTGCAGGCCGCGGAGCTGTTGGGCCTGGCGGCCTTCTGACCATGCCGCTGCTCGACGGTGCCGACTCCCGGGCCCTGCAGGAGGCCGCCGCGCTGCTGGCTGCGGGCGAGCTCGTGGCCTTCCCGACCGAGACGGTCTACGGGCTGGGCGCCCGCGCCGACGACGACGCGGCGGTGGCGAAGATCTTCGCCGCCAAGGGCCGCCCCAGCGACCACCCGCTGATCGTGCACGTCAGCGAGGCGTCCGAGGCGCCGGCCTTCACCCCGGCGGCCGACCTGCCTCTCGCGCAGCGGCTGATGGACGCCTTCTGGCCCGGGCCGCTGACGCTGATCCTGCCGCGGCGCGAGGG
>JAEYPG010000345.1 GCA_023410975.1 Pseudomonadota bacterium | reverse complement strand
TCCTTGATAGTGAAGTAAATCCCGTTCGCCCTGAGCTTGTCGAAGGGCCGGCGCCCGGTTGTCGGCGCAGGGCTTCGACAGGTTCAGCCCGAACGGGGTGTTTCCAGCTCCAAGAACGAGTTGGCATCAGGAGGGTGCCGAGCCACTGCCCTTCCCGTCCGATGAATCTCCAACGTCTTTCACGCGCCTGCGTCGCGCTGTCGCTGAGCCTGGGTGCCGCGGCCTGCACGGCCGGCGTGGTGCTGGACCGCGTGAAGTCCACCGGCACGGTGCGCGTGTGCATCTGGCCCGACTACTACGGCATCACGTTCCGCGATCCGCGCAGCGACGTGCTCTCGGGCATCGACATCGAGCTCTCGACCGAGTTTGCCCGCGCACTGGGCGTGAAGCTGCAGTACGTCGAGTCCTCCTTTGCCAAGCTCGTCGACAACCTCGTGGGCGACCGCTGCGACGTGGCCATGCACGCCGTGGGCGTGACGCCGCAGCGGGCCAGGGAGCTGAAGTTCTCCCAGCCGTACCTGCAGAGCGACATCTACGGCATCACCACCCGTACGCACCGCGCGGTGCGGCAATGGAGCGACATCGACCAGCGTGGGGTGAAGGTGGCGGTGCAGGCTGGCACCTTCATGGAGCCGGTGATGGCCGAGGCGCTCAAGCAGGCGCGGCTGGTCGTGATCCGGCCGCCGCAGACGCGCGAGCAGGAACTCGAATCCGGGCGCGTGGACGTGTTCATGACCGACTACCCCTACAGCCGCCGGCTTCTGGACAACGCCGATTGGGCACGCCTGGTGGCGCCGCCGCGGCCCTTCCATCCGCTGCCCTACGCCTACGCCGTCAAGCCCGGCGACGAGGAGTGGCTGGCCGAGATCGACCGCTTCGTGGCCCAGATCAAGCGCGACGGCCGGTTGGCGGCCGCGGCGCGGCGCTATGGCCTGGACGAAATCGTGTTCGCCAGGTAGGGGCGCGTGCTTCTCTCCCCGCGCTCCCTGCTTGCGCGCCGCAGCCGTTCGCGCACGGCCCGGCCGGCGCCGCCACGGCAGGCAGATGTCTCGGCCGTCGCCAACACGGAGGATGCCGCGCTCGGCTGGCGTTTCCTGCCGGGCGGCGCTGCCGAGCCCGCCTCGTGGGCGGCCTCGGCGCGCATGCTCAGCGCGCGGCGGCGCCAGTTGCGCGCAGCCGTGTGGCTGCTGTGCATGCTGGTGCTGGGCGTGGTTTTCGGACTGTCCCTGTACGAGCGCATCGAATTCCGCCGCGGTGCCATGGTGCAGGCCGAACTCTATGCCCGCGTCATCGAGGGCCACGCCACGCGCACCATCGGCAGCGTCAGCGGCACGCTGCGGGTGCTGTCGGAGTCCTCGCTGCTGCGCGCGCCCGGGTACGACGCACAGGCTGTGTCGCAGCTGCTGAGCGAGCAACTGCCGGGGCAGCCCTCGCTGCGCAGCCTCTCGGTGGTGGACACGCAGGGCCGCATCCTCAGCAGCTCCACGGCCTCGGACCTGATGCGGCACGTCGATCTGCTGCGGCTGGTGCGCAGCGGCGCCACCGGCATGGCGCGCGAGTGGCTGGGCCCGCTGCTGCCCGTGCGCGACCTGGGCGACCTCAGCCTGAGCCAGCCCCTGACGCTGGGCGCGGTGGCCTTGCCGCTGGTGCGCCGCGTCGAGCGCGATGACGGGCGCGAGCTGTGGCTGGTGGCGCTGCTCAACGGCGACTATTTCGCCACCCAGCACGACCTGGCCGTGGCGGACACCCCGCTGCGCCCGCTGGTGACCGACCTGCAGGGCCAGCTCATCAGCACCAACGAGCCCGACCTGCGTCCGGGGCAGTCGCTGGCGCAACTGCCTCCCTTCCGCCACTGGCTGCCGCGGCGCGAGCATGGCAGCTACATCGACCAGGGCAGCGACGGCCTCGTCGCCGTGGGCGCGTTCCGCACCTCGCGCCATTGGCCGTTGGTCGTGCTGGTGGAGCAGCCCTACGCGCAGCTGCGCCAGCAGTGGCTGGAGCGCGCCATGATCTTCGGCGTCGTCGGCGTGGGCGTGTGCCTGCTGCTGGCGGTGCTGGGGCTGGTGGCCGAGCGCGGCATACGCCGAGAGCGCGCGACGCAGCGCAAGCTGCTGGCCGCGCATGACGAGATCGAGCGCAACCAGGAGCGCTTCCGCGCCACCTTCGAGCAGGCCGCCGTGGGCATGCTCGAACGCAGTCCCGAGGGGCGGCTGCTGCGCGTGAACGCGGCGCTGTGCACGCTGTTGGGCTTCAGCGAGCCCGAGATGCTGGCGCTCAACGCCGAGGCGCTGGTGCACCCGGACGACCATGCCGCAAGCCTGCTCAACATCCAGCGCCTGTTCAACGGCGAGATCGGCAGCCTCACGCAGGAGAAGCGCTACCGGCGCAAGGACGGGCGCTACGTGTGGGTGCGCCTGAACGCGTCGCTGGCGCGCGCGGCCGACGGGCAGCCCGCGTTCATGCTGGGCATCGTGGAGGACGTGTCGTCGCGGCGCCTGGCGCTCAAGGAGCTGGAACGCGCTCGCCAACGCGAGCTGCGCATCGGCGCGCGCATCCAGCAGACGCTGCTGGTGCAGCCGCCCGACCAGCGCGTGCCCGGGCTGTGGCTGAGCACCTTCAACCAGGCTTCGCAGGGCATCGACGGCGACTTCGTGGAGTTCCTGCCGCTGGGCGACCGCGGCATCGACATCGTCGTGGGCGATGTCATGGGCAAGGGCGTGAGCGCGGCGCTGATCGGCGCGGCCACCAAGATGCAGATCAGCCGCTGCCTGGCCGAGCTCATGGCCCGGCCCGAGCACCGCGACGAGCTGCCCTCGCCGGCGCAGATCGTGGGCGCGGTCAGCCGCGCGCTCACGCCCAACCTGCAGCAGCTCGAAGCCTTCGTGACGCTGTGCCACCTGCGCATCGACAGCCGTGCCGGCAAGCTGACGTGGGTGGGCTGCGGACACGAGGAGCCCATGCTGGTGTCGGCCCAGGGCTCGCTGCGGCTGCTGTCCAACCAGCACCCGCCGCTGGGCGTGCTCGACGAGGACTGCTTCCAGCAGGACACCATGGACATCGGCCCCGAGGAAGCGCTGTTCATGTGCTCCGACGGCGCCGTGGACGCGCTGCTGCCCGACGGCAGCCGCATGGGGCGCGAGCAGATCACGGCCCTGGTGACGGAGCTGCTGCAGTTCGTTCACACACCCGCGGCGCTGCTGCACCTGTTGCGCCAGCGGCTGCACGAGCTGGGCGCGGTGTTCAAGGACGACCTGACCATGGCGCTGGCCATGCGCACGCTGGGCGAGCCGCTGCGCAGCAGGCGGGAGCTGCCGGTGGAGCTGGAGGCGCTCTCTCACGTGCGCGGGCTGGTGGAGTTCCGTGCGCGCCAGGCTGGGCTGGGCGAGGAGGAAGCGTCGCTGTTCGTGGTGGCCTGCGTGGAGGCCTTCACCAACATCGTGCGCCATGGTCGCGGCCGGCCGAGCGACACGCCCATCGAGCTGGTCGTACGCATCGAGGACGAGGCGCTGGTGGTGGAACTGGTGCATCTGGGCGAGGCCTTCGATGCGCCCGACCCGCTGCCGCTGGGTGAGCTCGACCACTACCCGGAAGGCGGCTTCGGCATGTACATCATGCATTCGGCCACCGACAAGGTGGAGCACTTGCACGACCGCGGGCTCAACACCGTGCGGCTGACGCACCGGCGTCCCCCCGGACCGTGCCGGCAGGTCGCGCCGGAGCCCGCGATGAAGCTGCGGCGCTAGCGTCCGACCCCAGAGCCGCAGCCGCCGGCCCAAGTGCAGGCGTCACAGTCTTGCAACGATTTATGACGTCACCCCTTTCTACAGTGCCTGTCAATGGCCGGCAGGGCGCCGGCCTGTAGTTCCTGGCACTGCGACACGACTTGCGTGAGCTCACCAGCGCGCGTTGGCTGACCGCATCGTGCCAACCACGCCGGCGCCGCGCCGTTTCCACCCGTGAGTGCTCCCGTTCTGCTTTCCCCCGCCGGCGCGGCCGTGCCAGCGTCCGCGCCGGCAGCCGCGACCACGGGCACGGGCGCGCCGCGCAGGAGAATGCGGTTGTCGTTCCAGGGCGCGCTGATCGCCTTGTTCGCCTGCCTGGTGCTGGGACTGTGGTGCTGGGCCGTGATCGAGGCCGGTGCGCAGGCGCAGGCCGTGATGGAGCGCGCCCGCTCGCGCATGGAGCACCTGGCGCGCAACTTCTCCGCGCACACCGAGCTCACGCTGGCGGAGGCGGATCAGGTGCTGCGTCTCGTGCGCCGCGAGTTCCAGCGTGAAGGCGCCCGGATCGACATTGCCGCCAGCCTGCGCCGCGGCGACCTCCCCGATGTTCAGAACCACCTGCTGACCGTGGTCGGCGCCGATGGGGAGGTGGTCGATGCGTCGCAGCCTTTCCAGCGCATGAACCTGCGCGACCGTGAGCATTTCCGCGCGCATGCCGAGGGCCGTGCCGACCGTCTGGTCATCAGCCGCCCCGTGGTCGGGCGCATCTCGGGCAAGGCTTCCATCCAGATCACCCGCCGCGTGGCCAACGATGGCGGCCGTTTCATGGGCGTGGTGGTGGCGTCGCTGGCGCCGGAGGTGTTCACGGGCTTTCGCCGCACGCCCGGGGATGCCAGCGGCGACGTGATGCTCGCGGGCTTCGACGGCGTGGTGCGCGCACGCACGGTGGGCGCCGAGCACGAGATCGGCAACAGCATCGCCGGCAGCACGCTCATGGGCGAGGCGTTGCGCCAGAGCAGCGGCACCATGGTTGCCCGTTCACCCATCGATGGCCATGACCGGCTCTACGCCTTCCACACCCTGGATGCCTACGGGCTGGTGGCCTTCAGCGGCCTGCGCATGGACGTGCTGGAGCGAGAGATCCAGGAGCGCCGGCCGCAGCTGTTTGCCGTGGCTGCGCTGCTGTCGGCCGTGCTGCTGACCTTTCTGGGGCTGATGCTGCGCGCCGAACGGCGGCGCCAGGCGCTGGTGCAGCGGTTGCGCCGCAGCGAGCAGCAGGCGACGGCGGCCAACGAGATGCGGAGCCGCCTGCTGCGCAGCATCTCGCACGAGCTGCACACGCCGCTCAACGGGGTGCTGAATTACGCCGAGATCATCCGCGACACCTCCACCGACCTGGAGGCGCGCGAGTTCGGCGCCATCGTGCATCACAACGCCGAGCACCTGCGCACGCTGCTGAGCACGCTCATGGAGCTGGCCCGCATCGAGTCCGGGCGCTTGAGCCTGCAGCTGGAGCCGGTGGAGTTGCGCGCGCTGCTGCAGGAGCTGATCCGCGTGCACCAGCCCACTGCCGAGTGCCGCGGTCTGGTGCTGGAATTGCACGTGGAGGTCGATGCCGAGCAGAGCATCGTCACCGACCGCGCTCGGCTGCTGCAGCTGCTCAACCACCTGATGACCAATGCGCTGAAATTCACGGAGCACGGCGCCGTGCGGGTCTCGCTCGCGGCCGAGGAGGCCGGCGTGCAGATCCTGGTGGAGGACAGCGGCTCCGGCATGGCGCCGGCACAGCCCGCCACCATCTTCACGCGCTCGGCCACCGAGGCCGTGCTGGACGACGCGCTGGACAGCCATAGCCCGGGACCGGGCCTGGGCCTGCCGCTGACGCGGGAGCTCACCGAGCTGCTGGGCGGGTCGCTGCACGTCGAGTCGCAGCCTGGCCAAGGCACGCGGGCCCGGCTGCGGCTGCCGTTCCGGCGCGAGCAAGTGGCGGCCACCGCCCCGGACCTCCGCGTCGGGTCCGCCGGCATGGGAGGCACCGAGCCCTGAAACTTTTGACGAACGCAGTACCCGCCGTCCAGGCGGTGAACGACAAGGCATTGTTGATGTCCGCCCCCTTTGACGAAGCCGCGGCCTCCGCGGCCGGACCAGGCCGCGCCTGGCTGCTGGTGGATGACGCCGGCCATGCCGGGCAGCTGAAGGCAGAGCTGGCCGCCGAGGGCTGGGAAGTGAAGGTGTTGCCGGGCAGCGTGCAGGTGCTGCTGCTGCAGCTGTACTGCGAGGCGGCGCCGCCGGACGTGCTGGTGTGCAGCCTGGGCCTCGAAGACGGCGACGCGTTCCAGCTGATGCGGCTGCTCGCGGGTGATGCGCATGCGCCGGCGCTGTTCTTCTCCTCGCAACAGCCGCGCGCCATGCTGCACAGCGCGCAAGCCATGGCTCGGGCGTGCGGGCTGCAGGTGGCAGGCTGGGTGCAACAGCCCTCGGCCCAGGGGGCGGTCGCGCGGGCGCTGCGCACGCATCGCCAGGCTGCCGCAGCCTCCTCGCGGGTGGAGTGCCCCGAGCTGACGGCGCGGCAGCTGAGCGCCTTGATCGAGCAGGACCGGCTGCAGACCTGGTTGCAGCCACAACTGCGCATCGACAGCCGTGAAGTGGTGCGCGTGGAGGCGCTCATGCACGCGCAGTCCGAGGACGGCACGGTGCTCGCCGAGGCCCGGCTCGTGCCCGCGCTGCGGCGGCATCGCCTGCTGGAGGCGGCCCTGCTGGCGCAGGCACGGCAGACCTGCGTGTTCCTGGCGCGGTGCCGGAAGGTGCGGCTGAGGCTGTGCGCCTCCCTCAACGTGCCGCTATGCCTGCTCGCGAAGCCGGGCTTTTGTGCCGCGCTGCAGCAGATCGTGCGCGAGAACGGGGTCGACCCGTCCGGCATCACCATCGAGATCGCTGAAAGCGATGCGGCCTCGGACCTGAGCACGCTGATTGAAACCGTCTCGCGCTATTGGCTGCTGGGTTTCAGGCTGTGCATCGACGGCTTCGGCAGCGCGCACTCCAGCCTGCTGCAGTTGTCTCAGCTGCCGTTCTCGGCGATCAAGATCGACCGCTCGCTCGTGGCCGGCCTCGATACCGACACCCGCCGGCAGGCGCTCGTGGCCTGCTGTGCCGGCCTGGCGCGTGGCCTGGGCCTGCGCGTGGCGGCCGAAGGCGTGGAGAACGAGGCGGCGCTGCAAGCGGCCTGGGTGGCCGGCTGCGCCGAGGCGCAGGGCGCCCTGCTGGCGCCGCCCATGCCCATGAAGGCGCTGCGCCAGTGGCTGCGCGGACAGCGGGTGGCGCCGCTGCGGGACGCGTTGCCGGTGGCCGATTGAGGAGGCTCATTCCAAGTCCAAGTCGTCAGTGAAAGATCACCGTTCGCCCTGAGCTTGTCG
>JAEYPG010000174.1 GCA_023410975.1 Pseudomonadota bacterium | reverse complement strand
GTCCTACGCCGCCTACACGCTGCTGAGCCAGCGCCTGCTGCGCGTGATGGCACCCTCGGCCGTGACGCTGCATGCCTTCGCCGTGGCCGCCGCGCTGGCGCTGCCCGCCGCGTGGTGGGAGTCCGGCGCGCCCTCGGCGCGCGGCGCCGCCCTGCCGGCCGTCCTCTACGTCGGCGTGGCCACGGCCGGCGTCGCCTACCTGCTGTTCAGCCACGGGCTGCGCCACGTGTCCGCGGCGTCGGCGGTGACGCTGGCGCTGGGCGAACCGGTGGTGGCCTTCGTCCTGGCCGTCACCGTGGTGGGCGAGCGGCCCTCGGCCTGGGCCTGCCTGGGCCTGCTGCTGGTGGTGGCCGGGGTGCTGGCCGTGGTGCGCGGCGAGCTGGCCGGCGCGGCGGGCAAGCCAGACCCGGCCAGGGACGGCGGCGCTGGAGCAAGCTCCGGATCCCTGTCCACCGCCGGCCAGTGACTCCCCGAGGCGTCGCGCGGCCGGCCCACCCGGAGCAACGCCATGGACGATCCCTTCGACCTCCAGCGCTTCGTCGCCGCGCAGGACCCGGTCCTGCCGCAGGTGCGCGCCGAGCTGGCCGCCGGCGACAAGCGCAGCCACTGGATGTGGTTCGTGTTCCCGCAGCTCAAGGCGCTGGGCCGCAGCAGCACCGCGCTGCACTACGGCCTGGCCTCGCGCGAGGAGGCGCTGGCCTACTGGCGCCACCCGCAGCTCGGAGCGCGCCTGCGCGAGTGCACGGCGCTGGTGCTGGGCGCGCCCGCATCGCGCAGCGCGCACGACGTCTTCCACTCGCCCGACGACCTGAAATTCCGCTCCTGCATGACGCTGTTCGCGTTGGTGGCCCCGGAGGAGGCGCTGTTTCCCCGGGCGCTGGAACGCTTCTTCGACGGGCCCGATCCCCGCACGCTGGAGCTGCTGCGCTAGGACGGACTGCATGGAGATCACGCGCAGCTTCTTCAGAACGCCCAGCCCCGACTGAACCTGTCGAAGCCCCTGCGGCGGCAGCCGGGCGCCGTCCCTTCGACAGGCCCAGGGCGAATGGGGACGCATCGCTTCTTCCGCCGGCCCGGCACGGGCGACATTCCGATTGACCGGAGCCCGGAGCTGCGGTCACATTTAGGCACAATCCTAAGCTGCGAGGCGGGACAAAAGCCCGAGGCCCTGCCGGACCTGCGCGTCGGTCCGGCAGCGGGCATGCGCCGAAGCAGTGCATCAACCACAACAAAGCCCTGACGCATGCTCGCCCCTGAAAGCGCGATGAAGAGCCTGAAGGCCGGAGCCGGCCTGCTGACCGCTTTCATGCTGCTCGCTTTCTGGTTGCCAGCCGAGCATATTTTCGAGGTGCAGCACCATTATCTGGCGCTGCACACGGTATTGGAGTTTTCCGCCATGGCGATGGCGGTGATGGTATTCGCGCTGACCTGGACGCTGCACCGCCGCAGCGACCAGCGCATGCTGTTCCTGGGCCTTGGCTTTTTGCTGGTGGCCACGGTAGATTTTGCCCATGCCTTCTCGTTTGACGGCATGCCGGCTTTCGTGACGCCCAGCGGCCCGGAGAAAGCCATCAATTTCTGGCTGGCGGCGCGGCTGTTTTCGGCCGCTGCGCTGCTGCTGTTTGCCTTCTTGCCGCAGCGGCCGGCGTCGCCCCCGGCCACCGTGCTGGGCCTGCTGGGCACCGTGGCCCTGGTGGGACTGAGTTACTGGATCGGCTTGTGGAGCGCAGGGGGGCTGCCGCGCACCTTCATCCCGGGCGAGGGACTCACTGCCTTCAAGATCGGCGCCGAGTACTTGCTGGTGGCGCTGTTCCTGGTGGCGGCTTTCAGGCTGGCCTGGCAAGTCCGGGATTCGGCCTCGTTCAGCACCGCGCTCATGGCGGCCGCGGCCTGGACCATGGGTTTGTCCGAGCTGTTCTTCACGTTGTACGGGCAGGTCACGGACATCATGAACCTGTCCGGCCATGTTTATAAAACCGTGGCTTACGGCATGATTTTCTATGCCATTTTCGTGCAGGGCGTGCGAATGCCGCAGTCGGCCCTGCAGGAAATGAGTGCGCGTTACCGCAACATCATTGCCGCCACGAATATAGGTACTTGGGAGTGGAATATAAAGTCCGGCGCGGTCGTGTTCAATGAGCGCTGGTGCACGATGCTTGGATATTCCGCCGAGGAAATTCATCCCGACATCAGCAGCTGGTCCGAGCTGGTGCATCCGGACGACTGGCAGGCGATCCGCGCTGCGCTCGATCCACACCTGACGGGCCGCACGCCGTTCTACGAATGCGAGCACCGGCTGCGGCACAAGGCGGGGCACTACGTGTGGATCCTCGATTGCGGCCAGGTGGTGGAGCGCGCCGGCAACGGCTCGGCCTTGCGCGCCGCGGGCGTGCACATGGACATCACGGACCGCAAGGCGATGCAGCAGCGCACCGAGGAGTTGCTGGCGCGGCTGCAGAAGATCTCGGCCAAGGTGCCCGGCATGGTGTACCAGCTGCAGCGCTGGCCCGATGGGCGCGCCGCGTTCCCGTATGCCAGCGAGGGCATGCGCGAGATCTTCGGGCTGGCGCCCGAAGCCGTGGCGCAGGACGCGGCGCCGGTGTTCCAGGTGGTGCATCCGGACGACATGGAACGCGTGGGGGCCGCGATCCGGGTCTCGGCCAGCCGGCTGCGCACCTGGCACGACGAGTTCCGCGCCGTGCTGCCCGACGCCCGCACGCTGTGGCTGGAATGCGAGGCCGAGCCCGAGACCGTGGCCGACGGCAGCGTGCTGTGGCATGGCTACGTGCGCGACGTCACCGAGCGCAAGCGCATGGGCGAGGAGCTGACGCGCTACCGGCACCACCTGGAGGAACTGGTCGAGACGCGCACGGCCGAGCTGGCCGCGGCCAAGGTGGCGGCCGAGGCGGCGAACGTGGCCAAGAGCGCCTTCCTGGCCCACATGAGCCACGAGATCCGCACGCCGCTCAATGCCATCCTGGGCATGGCGCAGATCGCGCTGCGCGACCCGAAGGCGGCGTCAGGGCAGGACTACCTGAGGCAGATCCACGATTCCGGCCGCCTGCTGCTGGAGCTGGTCAACGACATCCTGGACCTGGCCAAGATCGAGGCCGGCAAGCTGAGCCTGGAGCAGCGGCCGGTGGACCTGCTGCATCTGGTCCAGCGCGCCATGCGGTTGACCGCGCCGCGGGCGCTGACGCAGCGGCTGGACTTCAGCGCCGACTGCGCGCCCGATCTGCCGCGCGGCATCCTGTGCGACGAGACCCGGCTGCTGCAGGTGCTGGTCAACCTGTTGGGCAACGCCATCAAGTTCACCGACCAGGGCAAGGTGAGGCTGCGGGTGTCGAAGGCCGTGGAGGGCGAGTGCTGCTGGCTGGAGATGGCGGTGGAGGACACCGGCATCGGCATGAGCGCGGCGCAGGTGCAGCAGCTGTTCCGACCCTTCACCCAGGCCGACAGCTCCACCACGCGGCGCTTCGGCGGCACGGGGCTGGGGCTGTCCATCACCAAGCACATCGTGGAGCTGATGCAAGGGAGCATCGAGGTGCGCAGCGAGCCGGGGCGGGGGAGCTGCTTCCTGGTGCGGCTGCCGGTGATCGAGGCGCGGCTGCCCGAGGGCGCCCCCGCGGCGCCGGCGGTGCAGCCCGGGCAGCGGCTGCGCGGCCTGCACGTGCTGGCGGCGGAGGACGACGGCGTGAGCCGCTGGGTGCTGCAGGACCTGCTGGAGCAGGAGGGCGCGCGCTGCACCGTCGCCGGCAACGGCCTGGAGGCGCTGGAGCTGCTGCGCCAGGGCACTGCCGACGTGGACGTGCTCGTCACCGACGTGCAGATGCCCGGCCTCAACGGCTACGACACCACGCGGCGCTGCCGGGAGCTGTACCCGCGGCTGCCGGTGATCGGCCTGACGGCTTACGCGCTGGCCGAGGAGCGCCGGCACTGCCTGGAGGCCGGGATGTTCGACCACGTCACCAAGCCGGTGGACGTGGACGAGCTCTGCACGGCGATCCTGCGGGCCGTGGGACGGCTGCGCGAGCCGGACGCGCAGGCGGCGGCGCAGGCCCAGGAAGGCGCGGGCGACGGCGGCGCGATGGAGCCCGCCATCGACTGGCCGGCGCTGTGGGCGCGGCTGCGCCGGCCCGAGGCCGTGCAGCAGATCCTGCGGACGCTGGTGG
>JAEYPG010000319.1 GCA_023410975.1 Pseudomonadota bacterium | reverse complement strand
CGCCAGCGCGATGCGCGGCAGCTCGGCCGGCTCGTTGCGCGCGCCGATGGGCGCACCTTCTGCACGCTCGGCGGCCTTGCGGTAGAGCCACTGCGGCGGGATGTCGGGCGCGTCGGTCTCCAGCACCAGCGCGTCGGCCGGCAGCTCGGCAGCCAGGCGCCGGATCTGCAGCGCACGCTCGAAGGTCATGGCCCCGCCGAAGCCCAGCTTGAAGCCCAGGTCCAGGAAGGCACGCGCCTGCTGCGCGCTGCCGTTGAAGGCGTGTGCGATGCCGCCACTCACGCCCGCGCGGCGCAGGTGCATCAACAACCGGTCCACCGCGCGGCGGCTGTGCAGCAGCACCGGCAGCCCGTGCTCGCGCGCCAGCGCCAGCTGCCCGGCCAGCATGTCCTCCTGCCGCGCGCGGTCCAGTCCGGGCACGAAGAAGTCCAGCCCGATCTCGCCCACCGCCACCAGGCGCGGGTCGTCGCGATGCTGCCGCAAGCACTCCTGCAAGGCCTGCAGCGCCTGCGTGCCGGCGCCTTGCACATACATAGGATGGATGCCCAGCGCGTAGCCCAGCCCGTGGGATTGCGCCAGTGCGCGCACGGTTTCGAAGTTCGCCGGCGCCACCGCCGGGAGCACGATTTGCTGGACGGAAGCATCGCGTGCGCGCTGCACCACCGCGTCGCGATCGGCTTCGAATTCGTCGGCATCCAGATGACAGTGGGTGTCAACCCACGGCAAAGCGGCGTAACCCATGCGCCCCATGATGCCTGAGCGAGGATCGTGCTACCGTGGGGCCGCATTGCTGCACAGCAGGGGGCGCAGATGAACGGGCGCAGGTCGAACCGGACACCGCTTTACAGCCACTCCAGCCGGGTGCGCCCGCCTGAGGTGGATCGGACTGAACCCATGCCCGGCCAGCCGGCCGCCGCTCCCCCAGGCCGAGCTTCCGCAGCCCCCGCCGCCGCCACTGCCGCCTCCCCGCCCGCCTCTGCTGCCGGCTCTCCGGATACCACCAAGACCCTGGCGCCCAAGCGGCGCCGGGCCCTGGCGCTGCCGGCCTGGGGCTGGGCGCTGGCCGGCGCGCTGCTGCTGGGCGGCCCGGTGGTGCTGTGGGAGGCCTCGCGCCCGGCGGCGCAGGTGGTCACGCAAAAGCACATCGACGCCGCGGTGCGCAAGGCGCTCGAAACCCAGCCGCTGCCCTCGCCCACCGCCAAGGCCTACGACAAGATCCGCGGCTCGGTGGTGCGCGTGGTGGGGCTGGACGACGACGGCCCGGCCGACGGCGCCGCCGGCAGCGGCCCGCACAACGGCGTGGTCAAGCCCGACCCCAGCAAGAAGGGCGTGGGCGGCGAGAGCCCGAGCCATGGCAACGAGGTCGGCGTGGGCAGCGGCGTGGTGATCGTGGACAGCGGGCTGATCCTGACCAACCTGCACGTGGTCAGCGGCGCGCGCCGGGTGCAGGTGGTGTTTGCCGACGGGCTGGAGTCGGAGGCCACGGTGGTCAACGTCATGCCCGAGAACGACCTGGCGGTGCTGCGCGCGCAGCGCATCCCCGACGACCTGCAGGCCGCCACGCTGCGCTCCACGGCCGACCTCAAGCCCGGCGAGCGCGTCACGGCCGTGGGTTTCCCCTTCGGCATCGGGCCCTCGGTGTCGGCGGGCGTCGTCTCCGGGCTCAAGCGCGAGTTCCGCTCGCCCGAAGGCAAGCAGGTGCTCTCCAACCTCATCCAGTTCGATGCCATGGCCAACCCGGGCAGTTCCGGCGGCCCGCTGGTCACCGATGACGGCGAGGTGGTGGGCATCGTCACCGCCATCCTCAACCCGGTACAGCAGCGCTTCTTCGTGGGCATCGGCTTCGCCGTGCCGATCGAGAACGCCGCCGGCGGCGCCGGGCTGCCGCCCTTCTGACGTCCCCTGCGCGGGCCGGCCGCGGTGGCGCCGGCCCGCTTCCTCAACCGGCTTCCCCACCACGTCCATTTCCCACGGGAGGATTCGAATGCACGGCAGCAACAGCGAAACCGCGGCCCTGATGGAGCGCGTGCTCTACGAAGTCAAGCGCGTGGTGGTGGGCCAGGACCGCTTCCTGGAGCGCGTGCTGGTGGCCATGCTCGCGCAGGGCCACCTGCTGGTGGAGGGCGTCCCCGGCCTGGCCAAGACGCTCACCGTCAAGACCCTGTCGCAGACGCTGCGCGGGCAGTTCAAGCGCATCCAGTTCACGCCCGACCTCGTGCCCGCCGACCTAGTGGGCACGCGCATCTACAACCAGAAGAGCGGCGACTTCAGCACCACGCTGGGCCCGGTGTTCACCAACCTGCTGCTGGCCGACGAGATCAACCGCGCGCCGGCCAAGGTGCAGAGCGCGCTGCTGGAAGTGATGCAGGAGCGCCAGGTCACCATCGCCGGCACCACGCACCGCGTGCCCGAGCCCTTCCTAGTGATGGCGACGCAGAACCCCATCGAGACCGAAGGCACCTACCCGCTGCCCGAGGCGCAGGTGGACCGCTTCATGATGAAGGTGCTGGTGGACTACCCCACCGAGGAAGAGGAGTTCGTCATTGTCGAGCGCGTCACCGGCGCGCCGGTGGAGGTGCAGCCGGTGGCCACCACGCTGCAGCTCGCCGGGCTGCAGCAGGCCTGCCGCAGCCTGTACGTGGACCCTTCGCTGATGCAGTAC